>JBDQIL010000093.1:0-9109 GCA_040264415.1 Myxococcota bacterium | reverse complement strand
GCCGCCCGCCCCCCACGCCCCTCAGCCCGCCTTGGCCTCCCGCTCCTTGAGCTTGTCCAGGCGGGACTTCGCGCGCTTGAGCTTGCCCACGCGCCAGGCCTCCTTCCAGGCAGCCTCGGCCGCCCGGTAGTCCTTCAAGCGATAGTGCACCTGCCCCTTGTAGTACAGGCCATAGGCGCGGTGCGCGGGCGAGAGCCCGGGGAACTCGAGGTACCGGTCGAAGCTGGCCAAGGCCTGCTCCTTCTTGGCCCACCGCAGGTAGAGCCGGCCCAGGTAGTAGTGGCTGCGCTCGTTCTTGGGGTCCACCTGCTGGACGCCCTTGAAGGTGGCCTCGGACTGGTCGTACTTGCGGTTGTACATGTACACCCGCCCCAGGACGAGGTTGTTGATGATGTTGTCGGGGAACCGCTCGTGGTTCTTCAGGCTCGAGGCCAGCGCCTTGTCGCGCTTGCCCTCTTCGATCCAGGTGAAGGTGAGCGCGAGGGTGGCGGGCGGCCGCAGGAACAGGCTGCGCTCCTCCACCTTGAGCATCTGCCGGATGCCCTCGGCGCGCTTGTCGCCGATGTCGGGGATGAGCTTGGTGGCCTGGCTGATGACCGTCGCCCAGTAGTCGAAGAGGCCGTCGCCCAGCTGAATATCGACAAACTCGGGCGCCATCTCCTGGCAGCGCTTCACCGCCTTCATGGCCTCGTAGCCGCGGGAGAGCGCCTTGGCGTACTCCTCGTGGCGCATGGTGTGGATCGACTCGATGCCCAGCATGCCGGCGAGCAGGAAGTACTCCCACGCGTCGTTTCCGGGGGTTCGAATCACCTCTTCGATCTGCTGGCGCGCGTCGCGCGAGGCCGTCTGGTACTGGCTCTCGTACTTGAAGTCGAAGTTCTCGAGCATCATGGCCTGCCAGACGAGCACGCGGCCCACCGGCGCGATGGCCATGTTCGAGTAGCTCTTGCCCATGCCGCCGAAGTGCTTGAGCGCGCCTTGGTAGTCGCGCAGGTAGAGCTGGTCGAGCCCGGTGTGGGCCTGGGCGATGAACTCGGGCTCGATGCCCAGCCACTCGCTGCCCAGGTAGTAGATGGGCGGATGAGGGCGGCCTTCGAGGGCGGCGAGCCGGGCGTCCCACTCGGCGCGATCCATGAGATCGACGTCGCCCACGGCGGTCGCGGTCTGGCGGCCCGACACCGTGTCGTCGACGTCTGGCGCGTCGTCTTCGGCGGCCCCGGCGGGCACCGAGAGGGCCAGGCTCAGGCCCACCGCGGCCACGAGGGGGCGCAAGAGGGCGGCGTGGAGGGTGGCGAAGTGGCTCATGCAGGCTCCGGGCGGGCGGCAGGGCGGGCGGCAGCGCGGGCGGCGACGCAGTCGAGCAGATCGCCCTCGAGGTTCGTACCCATCAGCGCGTTGATCTCGCGGAATCCAGTGGGGCTGGTGACGTTGATCTCGGTCATGTAGTCGCCGATGATGTCGATGCCGACGAACAGCAGGTCGAGCTCACGCAGCTTGGGGGCGATGGCGGCGCAGATCTCGCGGTCGCGCGGCGTGAGCGTGGTCGCTTCGACCGTGGCCCCCACGTGCATGTTGCCGCGGTGATCGCCCTTCTGGGGCACCCGCATCATCCACCCGACCGGCTCGCCGTCGAAGAGGATCACCCGCTTGTCGCCCTCGACGATCTCGGGGATGTGATGCTGCACGATCACGTAGGTGCGCTCCGCGTCGGTGAGCAGCTCCAGCATGCTCCGCAGGTTCGGGTCGCCCTGCTGGGTGACCAGGACCCCTCGACCGCCGTTTCCGTCCCATGGCTTGATCACGGCGAGGCCGGGCGCCTCGTCGATGAACTTGCGCGCCCGGGCGATCTCGCGGGTGACCAGGGTGCGCGGACACAGGTCGGGCCACCAGAGCGCGAACATCTTCTCGTTGGCCACCCGGATGCTGCGCGGATCGTTGAGCACCAGGGTGGACGGGGGCACGAGGTCGAGCAGGTAGGTCGTGAAGACGTAGTCCATGTCGAAGGGCGGGTCTTTTCGCATCCAGACGACGTCGAAGTCGCCCAGGGACCGATCGACGGGCGACTGCGTGTGGAAGTGCGGCGCCTCGGCGGTGACCTCGACGGGTGTGACGCGGGCCCAGGCTGCCCCCTGCCGCGCGAACAGGTCGCCGGGGGTGCACATCCACACCGGCTCACCGCGGCGGCCGTGCTCCTGCATCAGCGCGCAGGTGGAGTCTCCCGCGAAGTGCAGGCGGTCGAGGGGGTCCATCACGTACAAGGTGCGCATCGGCTGACTCCGGAGGCCCGGCGGCGGGCCGGCCCGGCCAGGATATCCCGCCGCGGGGGCGGGTCGCGGCTCAGGCTGGCGGCGATGGGTCGGTGAGGGCGCCAGCGAAGCGGTCCACCACGAGCGACCCCACCGCGTCACCCTCGACGTTGACCGCCGTGCGCACCATATCGAGCACACGATCGACCGCGAGCACCAGGCCCACCGCCTCGAGGGGGAGGCCCACGGCGGTCAGCACGATGCCCAGCGTCACCACCCCCGCCCCGGGGATCCCCGCCGCGCCCACGGCGGCCACCGTCGCGGTCAAGAACACCACGACCTGCGTCCCCAGAGACAGGTCGAGCCCGTAGGCCTGCGCGATGAAGAGGGCGGCGACCGACTCGTAGAGCGCGGTGCCGTCCATGTTGAGGGTGGCGCCCAGGGGCGCCACGAAGCGGGCCGTGCGGGGCCGCACCCCCAGCTCCGTCTCGACGGTCTCCATCGTGACCGGCAGCGTCGCCGACGACGACGCGGTGGAGAAGGCGACCGCGATGGGCCGAGAAAGCGCGGGCAGCAGGCGCCACGGCGGCACCCGACCCAGCGCCCAGCCCAGCAGCGGCAGGACGATCAGCCCGTGAACGCCCAGCCCAGCGAGCACGGTGGCGGCGTAGGCCACCAAGCGAGCCAAGGCCTCGCCGCCCTGATCGCGCACCACGCCCGACACCAGCGCCAGGATGCCAGCCGGCGCGAGCCACATGACCGCGTCGGTGAGCTTGAGCATCACCGCGTTCAGGCCGTCCATCACCCCGACGAGGGGCGCCCGTTGCGCCTCTGGGAGCGTGGTCGCCGTGCCCCCCAACAGCAGCGCGAAGACGATGACCCCGAGAACATCGCCGCCAGCGAGGCTGGCGAAGGGGTTCTTGACGCTGTTCTTCAGCATCTCGACGAAGAACTCGCCCAGGCCCAGCCGCGCGATGTCGAGGCCCAGGTCGGCGCCGTCGCCCAGCTCGAAGCCCACCCCGGGCTTCACCACGTTGACCGCCACCATGCCGATGACCACCGCGATCGCGGTGGTGGACAAGAACCAGGCCACCGCCTTGAGCGCCAGCGCGCCGGAGCGCCGCAGGTCGCCCAGCCCGACCACCCCCATGAAGATGCTGGCGAGCACCAGCGGGGTGAGGATGAGCAGCAGCAGCTGCTTGAAGAGCACCCCGAGCCAAGCGATGGCGTCGACGACCACCGAGAGGGGCGCGACCGCCCGGGCGCCCAAGCCCAGCCCGACGCCCAGCACCATGGCGACGAGGATGAGGATGGTGAGCAGGCGGTCGGCGCGGCGGCGGTCGGGCATGGCGCCGACTGTAGCGCGCCGCGGCGGGCAGACCGGGGGTGGGGCCTACTTGCCGATGCAGAAGCGCGCGAAGAGGCGATCGAGCACCGCCTCGCGCACGTCCTCACCCGTCAGCGAGGCGAGCGCCTCGAGCGCCGCGGTGACCTCTTCAGCGGCGATGGCGGGGCCCAGAGCGCCGGCCAGGGCGTCGGCCGCGGCCGCGGCGGGCGCGGCCGCCTCGAGCAGACGAGCCTGCTGGCGCTGACTGACCACCACCGCGGCGGCGCCCTGGGGCGGCGCATCGCACAGCGCCCCCCGGAGCTCCGCGCGCAGAGCGTCGAGGCCCGCCCCGCAGAGGTTGTCGACGGTGACGTCGGGGGGTGGCGCGGTGGGGTGCGCCGGCCGGTCGCCGAAGGTCGCGACCAGCCGCCGCGGGGCCGGCGTCTGGTCGAGGAGGGCGCGGCCGATGGCGTCGAAGGGGCGATCTCGCGGCCACACCACCAGACGAAGGTCCGCGTCGATCGCCTGCGACCGGCCGAGCTCGATGCCCGCAGCCTCGAGCGCTCCCGGGCTGTCTCGCTCCCCGGCGGTGTCCAAGAAGGTGACGTCGAGGCCACCGAGCCGCACCCCCCGCTCCACCACGTCGCGGGTGGTGCCCGGCGCGTCGCTCACCAAGGCGCGCCGCTGCCCCACCAGGTGATTGAACAGGCTGGACTTGCCCGCGTTGACCGGTCCCACGAGCGCCACGCGGGCGCCCTCGAGCCGCGGGCGGGCGTGCGCCCAGGTCTCGGCCAGCGCCCGCGCGTCGCTCGATACGCCCATCAGCGCCGCGTTCACGGCAGCATCGGCCTCGAGCTCGAGGTCGCCGCCCGGCTGGTCGAGGCGCGCCTCCAGCTCGGCGCCCAGATCGAGCAGCCGCTCGCGCAGCCCCGCGAAGGCGCCACCCAAGGCCCCGGAGAGACCCTGGCGGGCCAGCGCCACGCCCTCGGCCGACGTCGCGGCGATGACACCAGCGAGGCCCTCGGCTTGGACCAGGTCGAGGCGGCCCGCCAGCACCGCGCGGCGGGTGAACTCCCCGGGCCGCGCGAGTCGGGCGCCCGCCGCGATCGCCGCATCGACCACCGCCTGCACCACCACGGGGTTGCCATGGCAGGACACCTCCACGACGTCCTCCCCCGTGAAGCTGCGCGGGCCGGGCATCCAGGTGACCAGGGCGTCATCGACCAGCGCGCCAGCCGCCACCCGACGCAGCTGCGCCCGGCGCGGCCGCCACGCGGGGCCGTCCGGGCACATGGCCGCGGCGATGACCCGCGCATCGGGGCCGCTCAGCCGCACCACCGCCATCGCCCCGCGCCCCCACGGGGTGGCCGGGGCGACGAGGGTGTCCATCGCTACTCTTCGCCGCCTTCGACTTCGATGACGACATGCTTGACGGCGCCGTCGCCGACCGAGCGCGTGGAGACGCCGTCCATGTCCTGAAGCTCGACGTGCACGATGCGGCGCTCGTAGCTGTTGAGCTCCTTGCGGATCTTGATGTTCTTCTTCTGCTCGAGGGCGCGCTGGGCCAGGCCCCGGGCGAGCTCCTTGAGGCGCTCGACGTCCTGCTTGGAGCGCCCGCCGCCGCGCCCACCGCGATCGCGGTCGCGGTCGCGACCCCGGCCCCGGCGGTCGTCGCGGTCGCGCCCGCGGCCCCGATCGTCGCGGTCGTCGCGGTCGCGGCCCCGGTCGTCGCGGTCGCCCCGCTCCTCGTCGCGGCCACCCTCGACGTCGAGACGCACGGCCCAGTCGCTGTGCTCACCCTTGGCCATGGTGGCCACCAGCAGGTCCTGGATGGCGTGCAGGGTCACGCCCCGCCGGCCCACGAGGTGGGCAGCGCGGGGGCTGTCGATGCGCACGGTGGCGCGCTTGCCGCCGTCGTCGGTGACGGTGACGGTGCCCTCGACCTCCATCTTCTCGAGGAGGCCTCGGATGTAGTCGCGAGCGGCGTGGGCGCCGGCCACGACGGTGGCGTCCATGGCCCGGGCGATGATCTTCACGGTGTCGCGGGGGACCGTGCGGCCCTCAGCGTTCTTGAAGTGGCTCTTGTCGAGGTCGAACCGGACGAGGGAGGCCTCGATGCCGAGCTCGGCGGCGGCCTTCTGGACGGCCTCGGCCACGGTGTAGCCTTCGATGGTGACGGTCTGTTCTTCGCTCATGGGGTCGCTCCGGGGGGAGACGTGCTCAGGCGGCCGCCGGCACGTCCTTGATGGTCCGCTTGATCCACCACTGCTGCAGGATGGTCAGGGTCATGTTGACGCAGAAGTACAGCACGAGGCCGCTCGGGAAGCTGTACATGAAGAAGGCAAAGATCAGGGGCATCATCTTCAAGACCTTCTGCTGGGTCTCGTCCATGCTCCCCATGGGCATCATGCGCTGCTGACCAAACATCAGGAGCGCATAGGCCGTGGGGATGACGCCATAGGGATCCACCGCGGTGAGATCCTGGATGTAGAGGAAGGACGTGTCGTACAGCTCGACGCTGTAGAGCATCGTGTTGTAGAGCGCGAACCACACCGGGAGCTGGATGAGGGTGGGCAGGCAGCCGCCCAGCGGGTTGACCCCGTGCTCACTGAAGAGCTTCATCGTCTCCTGGGTCTGCAGCTCTTTGTTGTCCTTGTACTTCTCGCGCATGGCGTTGAGCTTGGGCTGCAACGCCTGCATCTTGCGGCTGCTGGTGAAGGCCTTCTGCGTCAGCGGGAAGAAGGCGAGCTTGACCAGGAAGGTGAGCGAGATGATGGCCACGCCCCAGTTCACCACCAGGCCCTGGAAGAACTCGAGCAGGAAGAGCAGCAGGCGAGAGAACAGCCCGAACCAGCCGAACTCGACGGCCTCGTCGAGCGACGCGCCCATGGGCTTGAGCAGGTCGAGGTCTTTCGGGCCGATGTAGGCCTTCATGGACAGCGTGCGGGACGCGCCCGCGTCGAGGGGCTGGGGGTCGATGACGAAGGCGCCCGTGCGGCCGTCAGCCAGGGTGTCGGACACCACCTGGTTGGCGCCCAGGCCATCGGGGATGAGCACCGCCATGAAGTAGCGGTCGCCGATGCCGAACCACTCGACCGGGCCCTCGAGCACCTCGCGATCGGCGCCCTCGAGGTCTTCGAGGTCATCGACGTGCTCGACGTCGCCATCGACGTGGGCCAGCGGGCGGACGTTGTTGAGGAAGCGCCCGGCGTCGCCGCCCATCACGTCGGTGACGCCCACCCAGAGGTCGGACAGCGGCGCGCCCGAGCCGTTGTCGAACCGCACGGTGACGTCGAGGGTGTAGGGCTCGGCGCCCACCGCGTAGGTGGTGGTGATGCCCAGCCCGTCGGCGCGCAGGCCGCGCGCGGTCAGCGTCTCGCCGTCGCGGGTGATCTCGAAGTCTCCCGGGACCGACGGCGTGCCGGCGCCGGCGATGGCGAGCGCGCCGTCGGTGAGCAGGTGGTAGGGATCGTCTCCGCCCTGGTAGGCCGACCAGCCGCCCTCGGCGTCGCCGCTCACCTTCGCAAAGCCCCACTCCCACAGCGGCGTGACGGTCTTGTTGGACCGGAACTCCGCCAGCTGGATGTCGCCCAAGCCGCCGCCCGCAGAGCGCACCATGCCGCCCCACTGGTCGGACGACACCGGCTCTTCGTGGGGCGCGATGACCCGGGCGGGGGGCGGAGCGGCGACCTCGAACAGCACCTGGACGCCTCGGCCGAGGGCCGCGCCGAAGGCGTCGCTGACCGTCGAGCCGTAGTTCGCCTGCACCCAGTCCCGGTAGTACCGGTTCGGCACGTGCAGGCGGACCGACCCCTCCGAGACCGCGCCGACCCGGATGGGCCGGATCCAGATCTCGAAGTTCTGGGGACCCAGGGCACGCCGAAGGGTTCCCTGCACCTGCTCCCACACCTGATCCATGCGCACTTATCCGTAAGGCGCGGGGCGCCTGCTCATGCTGATTCTCACCGGTCCCGGGGGCTCTGCCGGGCGGCCGACTCACGGTAACAGCCCGGCAGAGGCCCGGACAAGCGGCGGTTGCGGCGCCGTCCACCGGGCGATTCAGCGCGGTGACACGCACGATCCCGTCGCCATGGTGATTGATCGACAGGCTATGGATAACTTGTGGAGAAGTGGCCTCCAGGGAGCCGGCCGACCGCCCTTCTGCCAGATGGCGCCTCGGCGGCGGATCCCCAATGGGGATCTCGGGCGCCGGGATCCACAAGTTGTCCATAGCCCTGCGGACGATCGGGTCGGGGGCGACGCCGATCGGTGTGATCGGGGTCGCGGCGCGGGCGGCCTTCGTGGCCGGTCGAGCGCCGGATCTTGCCGACGAGGCGAGCCCGGTATACGTCCGGCGGACCGCGCGGGCGCTCTGTCGCACAGCCGCGTCTGTGCCCCGCTGTCGGGCGGCCTTCGGCTTCGCGCCAGGTCCTCGATACGCCCCCGCCGCCCCCCTCCTGGGCGCCGTCGCCTCCGCGCCGGAACCGCCCGAGACCATCCTGGAGCCTGCTGTGAAGCGTACCTACCAGCCCTCGAACATCAAGCGGAAGCGCTCCCACGGCTTCCGCGCCCGCATGGCCACCCCCGGCGGCCGCAACGTGCTCAAGCGCCGCCGCGCCAAGGGCCGCAAGCGGCTCGTGCCCACCGTCGGCACCAAGCGCTCCTGACGGCCTCGTCGCCTGCCCCGGAGCAGGGCCCTCCCCCCGACCGCTCCCTTCCCAAGCGCCTTCGGATCCGTCGTTCGACGGACTACCGGCGCATTCAGGGGCGGGGGCGTCGGCTCCGAGAGCGGCGCCTGCTCGCTCTGGTTCTTCCTGGCGTCGCCGGGGAGAGCCGCGTGGGCATCACCGTCAGCCGCAAGGTGGGAAATGCCGTCGTGCGAAACCGCGTCAAACGCTGGCTGCGGGAGGCCATCCGCCATGAGCGGGGGCGCCTGGGCGTCGGCGCGCGACCCTGGGACATCGTGCTCATCGCCCACCCCAACGCGGCTGACGCCGACTACGCGCGCGTGCGCGCCGAGGTGGCCTCGGTCTTCGATCGCGTGCGCCGCGGGCCGGGCGACCGCGCCTTGTCGTCGGGCGGCGCGGGGCGCAGGGGGAGGCGGTGAGACCGACCGACCCCCTCATCTGGACCATCCGCGGCTATCAGCACCTCATCTCGCGGTACACGCCGCCGATGTGTCGGTTTCATCCGTCCTGCAGCCGCTACGCCGTGACCGCCTTGCGCCGTCACGGTCTGCTGCGGGGGGCTGCGCTCGCCGCGTGGCGCATCCTGCGCTGCAATCCCTTCGTGCCGGGCGGCCTCGACCCGGTGCCGCCCGCGCCGACCAGAGGAAGTAGACGCCCAACGACAGGACGATGGCCAGGAGCGCGCGGCGGTCGCCGTTCTCAGTCATGCGAGGCTCCACCGGACGAGCCGGTCGGCGCGGGCGGCACCGGGTCGAGGCCGCCCGGCACGAAGGGATTGCAGCGCAGGATGCGCCACGCGGCGAGCGCAGCCCCCCGCAGCAGACCGTGACGGCGCAAGGCGGTCACGG
>JBDQIL010000092.1:0-9145 GCA_040264415.1 Myxococcota bacterium | reverse complement strand
GGTCCGGCGCCTGCTGCTGCTCGACGCCACCGACCCGCCGCCGCGTGGGGCGCCCGTCGGCCCGCCGCCGACGCCAGCCATCAGCCGCCTCCGCCCCGCCGACCTCGCGACCGACGAAGCGCTCCTGCGCGCCAGCTTCGGGCTGCTGGTGGCGGCCCACTACCGCACCACCCCGGGCGACCTCGAGCGGGTGCTCGACGCGCCCAACCTGCGGGTGAACGCGGTGCGCGACGGCGACACCGTCGCGGCCGTCAACCTGTTGGCGGCCGAGGGGGGGCTGTCGCCCGACCAGAGCGCCGCCTACGCGGCTGGGCGGGGCCGCCTGCGGGGCCACGCGCTGGCCGACTCTCTGGTCGTCCACCTGGGGCGGCCCGAGGCTGGCCCCCTGCGCATGCTCCGCAGCGTTCGCATCGCCACCGCCCCGCGCCACCGCCGCAGGGGGCTCGCGGGGGCCCTGGTCGAGGCCGCCCACGCCTCACCCGACATCGACCTCTTCGGGACCGTCTTCGGCGCCACCCCCGAGCTGCTCGGCTTTCGGCGGCGGCTCGGCTACCGCCTGGTGCGGGTGGGCAGTGGCCGGGGCGCCCGCACCGGTGCTCCCGCGGCGGTGATGGTGCGGCCGGTCGGCCCGGGGCCCCGCGCCCTGGTCGCGGATCTGCGGCGAGAGCTGTCCCGCAACCTCCCCCACCAGCTCGCCCTGCTCCGGGCCGAACCGGGCCTCGGGCTCGACCCGGCGTTGGCGGTGGCCCTATCGGTGGGGCTGCCGTCCCCTGCGCCGCTGCCACCGTCGGCGCTCCGCCGCGCGCTGCTCGGCTACACCGCCGGGCCCCGCACGGCCGACGCCGTCCACTTCGCCTTGGTCGCGCTGGTCGACCGACACCCTCGCTGCCTCGCGCGCCTGCCCCCCGCCGAGCGGCGCCTGATCGAGGCCAGCGTCCGCCACTACGCCCCGTGGGAGGCCTGCGCCGACCTCGCCGGGCTGGTCACCGTGCGCGCCGCCCAGCGGGGTCTGCGCCGCGCCGTGCGCGGCCTGGCGCGCGCTGCGGGCCTGCTCAGCGATTGAGCTGCATCCGAACGGAGCCCGTGGCGCCGTCCTGAAAGACCGCCTCGGCCACCTCGTAGGTCATGGCGTTGGCCCGGTAGGCCGTCTGCTCCGCGCCCGAGAGCCGCATCCCGTCGATGTCGAGCTGGGTGATGGAGTCCTCGCTGTCCTCCCAGCTGCCTGCGATCAACATCGGTGGAGACCGGGGCACCAGCCGGTCGTCGGGGTCGAGCGCGGCGCTCCCGCCGGTGTCGAGCCCGCTGTCGAGGGGGGCCGCGCCGGGCGCGGTGTAGCGGTACCGGGCGACGCAGGTGAGCCCGCCCCGCTCGGTGAACTCGATGGTGCCGAAGTCCTCTTGTACGGTGGCAGGCTCGCCCTCGATGTCGAGGGTGAGGGTGATCTGGTCCCAGAAGCCGACCGGGTTGCTCGAGGCGCAGCCGGTCGTCCCTCCGCACAACAACCACAGGCAGCCGATCCGACGGCCTCGTCGGGCTGCTCGCGTCGAGCGCCATGCCGGGGTCTCGCGGGTCATCAGAACCTCCCCTGACCTTGAATTCGGTAGGTCACGGCGTTGACGGCGTACGGGTAGAGCGAGAGCAGCTCGGGGTCGTTGATCAGCAGCGCCATGCCCAGCGTGCCGTCGACGTCGTCGCCCTGGCCGCCGAAGCCCCCCTCGATCCGCCCGGTGAAGTAGCGCCCGCCCTCGAGCCCGAGGGTGGCCTGTGCGGGGAGGGTGACCAGCCCGCCCTTGACCATGAACCGCCTGCGGGCCGCACCGCT
Source organism: Myxococcota bacterium (assembly GCA_040264415.1). Lineage (GTDB taxonomy): Bacteria > Myxococcota_A > UBA796 > UBA796 > UBA2385 > M30B51. Next base: position 7,323 of record JBDQIL010000092.1, on the reverse strand, counting down.
GCTGCCATCCCGCCCGGCCACGAAGTCGGCCGAGTGGACCGCCAGCGTGGCGTCGTAGAGGCTCCGCACCGGGCGCGTAGCCAGGGCCGCCTCGATGTCTACGTGGTGGCCGATGTTCTGCTGCTTGAAGTGCGTGGTTCGCAGGCGGCCGGCGTCCCCGAGCAGGCCGCCTCCGGCGACCGCGTCGGTGGCCGGCTGCATCCCAAAGGGCAGGTCGCGCACGTACAGCGACGTGAGGCCTGCCCCCGCCAAGAGCCGGTCGAGGTCGGCTCGGTCGAGGCCGCCCCGGAAGAAGCCCAGCAGGCCGCCGCGCCGGTCGGGGCCGCCGCCGCCGAGCAGCCCAGACGCGAAGAGCCCGAGCTTCGCCTCGGCGACGTTGGCGTAGAGGCCGCGCGAGCCGGCGTAGCCCGCCCGCACACCGACCAGGTTGGTGGTGTAGGTGGCGCCCGCCACCCAGTCGAGCGCGAAGGCCGACGCGCCCTGCTGGGTGGTGAAGCCGTTGCGGGCCAGCGGCGCCACGAAGAGGGTGGACATGGCGTAGATGGGCTGGGCCACCAGCATCATGCCGCGCACCCAGTTGTTGGGCATCGCGGGGTTGCCGTAGGCCACAGACGCCGCGTAGAAGCCGCCGAACCCGTTGGACTGGAACGAGCCGCCGAGCGCCATGGCCTGCAGGTCGACGGGCCGCATGCCCACCCGGTAGTTCGCCGGGCAGTTGCGGCTGCCATCGGTCACCGCACGGTCCTCGTAGGACGGGATCTCGGCGGCCTTGATCATCTGGAAGAACTCGACCGACGCCGCGCCCCCTTCTCCTGGCGCCGGGTGGGCAGCACGTGCCGCTCGGCGTAGGCCGCCGCGGAGTACGTCTGGGCGGTCGTGGACAGCGCGTCGCGGGCGTTGGCGAAGCCCGACGTGCCCGCGATGGGGGTGGCGTTCTCGCCGCACTCGGTCCCCTCGGTACGCAACACCGTGTCGGCCAACGACTGGGCGCGCGCCACGCTGGAAACGCCGAGGGTGACGGCGGCGAAGAGCGGCGCGAGGCGGCGCATCACTCGGCCCCCTTGCGCTCAGCCACCCAAGAGCAGCCGGGGTCGAGGTCCATCCACGCGTCGATGTCGTCGCCGAGGTCGTCGACGATCTCACAGGCTGTGTTGCGGATGGTGAACGCGCACGAGAAGAGGTCCTCGGCGTTGGGGGTGGACGCGTCCAAGAGCACTGGGTCGTCGGCCTCCCACTCGATGCAGCGGTACTGCTTGCGGAAGGCCTCGTACCGATCTTGGGCGGCCTGCGCGTCGCCGGTGCAGGCGTCGGTGCGGGCGGCGATGGCGTAGCCGGCCTCGCGGCACGGCAGGTCGGGCGGCATCGGCTGGATGGGGTCGCAGCCCGCCAGGGTCAGCAGCAGCAGGGCGCCCCTCATGGGATCACCACGGCGTCGTCGTCGCCCTCGATCGACGTGGTCCAGGCGTACAAGCGCGTCCCTCCGGTGTCGGTGAAGAGCCAGACCTCGCCGATGAAGGTCGGGATCGAGCCGCTCTGGCCTGCGGGGACCTGGAAGCGGTCCTCGAGCGTGCAGGCGGCGTTCTTCACCTTGGCGATGACCACCTCGTCGAGGTTGTTCTGCACGGCGATGGTGTCGGATGCGCCGAGCGGGTCGGCCGAGCAGGGGACGTCCTCGAGATCGGGGCCCGAGTCGCCCAGGCCGTAGGTGCCGGGAGCGTAGGTCTCGTCGATGTTCGGGTAGAAGGCCGGATCGCTACAGCCGAGACCGAGCGTCTCGCTTCGCCTGCTGCCGCCAGCGATGGTACGCCACGACGCCTCTGTCGCTGGCCACGTAGACCTCGCCGGAGGCGAGGCTGGGGACCCGGGGGCGCTGGCTGGGCACCGTCCGGGCGTCCTGGGCGAGCACCACGGGGTTGGTGAGGCGGTTCACCATGCCCACGAGCCGCGCGGCGGGCCCCCAGCGGGCGACGCGCTGGTAGGTGCGGAGGTAGAGCACCACGGCCTCGTCGGAGACCGGCGCGAAGGCGATGAAGTTGAAGAGCTTCGGGCCGAGCGGCATGCGCCAGAGGTTGGGGCCGATGACCTCGAGGCGCACCGCGGGGTCGCGGGGCTGCCAGACCTGCAGGTGGTCGCCGTCGACCTCGACCTCGACCTCGACCTCGGTGGGGTAGCCGCGGCCGATGGTGTTGTGGTGGACGAAGGGGAGGTGGGCGAAGTCCAGCTCGTTCTCGACCACGCGGGCGTAGTGGGTGTCCCACCGCTCTTGGAAGGCGCTGCCCGCGAAGCTGTAGCCAGAGAAGTCGAAGAAGGGGATGGCGCTGTCGGGCGCCGGCGCCGGCCCGCTCCACATCCAGATGAAGCCGTGGGCCTCGCGCACCGGCCGCATGTCGAGGCGCATTCGGCTGGAGATGGGCGCGCTCGGGTGCGCCGGGATGGCCGAGCAGGCCCCCGAGCCGTCGAATTGAAAGCCATGGTACGGGCACGACAGCGCGCCGCCCGTGAGCCGCCCGAGCGACAGGGCCGCGCCGCGGTGGGGGCAGCGGTCGACCGCGCACCGCACCGTGCCCGACGGCTCCCGCCAGAGCACCAGCGTCTCTCCGAGCCGCTCGAAGGCGACCGGTCGCCCGGTGGGCACCTCGTCGCAGGTCAGCGCCGCGTACCAGCGGTTGGGGACCCGGTCCATGTGCCCTCCAGTGGGGCGCACGTACCCCGCCGAGGTCGGGGTCTCACCCTCGCCGCGCGGTCGTGACCGGGGGGCTGGCGCGTGGTAGGCTGCGGGCCGACCCTGGCCTGGAGTCCCCCGTGCGCCGCACCACCGCCACCCTCCGACGCTCGCTCTGTGGCCTCGTGGTCGCGCTGGCCGCCATGGTCAGCACCCCGGCCGCGGCCGAGTGTCAGCGCACCTACACCAGCCAGGAGCTGATCTCCGACCTCTCGGTCATGACCTCGGCCCTGCGGTCGGGCGACGAGGTGGAGATGACCACCACGGGGGGGCGCATGGAGTCGGGCTTGGCCTGCATCCGCACCAAGGTGCCACCGCAGGTCTTCGCCAACGCCTACCGCTTCATCGGCGCCGGCTACTTCTTGCGCGGCGAGCCCGAGAAGTCGCGGGGGTGGTTCCTCACGTCGCTCGAGATCGCCCCGACCTACGAGTTCGATGTGGGCGAGGTCCCGCTCGAACACCCCATGCGGGCCTTCTTCGAGGAGACCCGCGCGGCCGCGGGCGAAGAGCCCGTCTCGATCGACGGCAAAGAGCTCAACCTGCCCTCCGGCTCCACCCTGCTGCTCGACGGCCGCAAGCTGTCGCGGCCCGAGGCCACGCCCAGCCGCCCGCACCTGCTGCAGGTCATCGCGAGCTCCGACGGCGCGGTGCGTCAGGCCTTCCTCATCACCGGCAACGCCTTCCCCGAGCAGTACCTGCGCGACGCGGGTGGTGACGCGGTCGCGGCTGGCGGGAAGGGCGACAAGGGCGACAAGTCGTCGCACCAGCCCAACTACGACCTGTCAGTGGTCAAGGTGCAGCGCGTCCGCCCGGCCGCCAAGACGCCGCTGATGATCTCGGGCGGCGTCATCGCATTGGGCGCCGCGGGCGTCTACGGCGCGAGCTTCGCGACCCGGCAGCAGTTCGATGCGGCGGGCACCACCGCCGACCTCGAGCGCACCCAGCGGCTCACCAACACGCTGGTGGTGGCCTCCGGGGCCACCCTGCTGGTGGGCTTGGGCGTCGAGTACGCGGGCATCATGCTCGGCGCGACCGGAAACGGGCTGCGGCTGCACGGCCAGTTCTGACCGCCAGCCCGCGCGCCTCGCTGCGGCTCAGCCCTTCGGTCGGTCCCACAGGTACTCGTCCTCGTCCAGCGACTTCGCTGCCCACCGACCGGCCACGAAGAGCCAGTCGCTGAGGCGGTTGAGGTACCGCATGGCGCCCGCGCCCACCTCGTCGTCGGCCTCCATCAGGCGGAGCACCTCGCGCTCGGCGCGCCGACAGACCGTGCGGGCCTGGTGAAAGAAGGCGCCCACGGGGCCGCCCCCGGGGAGGATGAACTCGCGGAGCGGCGGCAGGTCTCCGTTCAGCTCGTCGATCCAGCCTTCGAGGCGTGTGACCTCTTCGCCGCCCACCCGGTGCATGCCCTCCCAGCGGGACTCGGCCGGGGTCGCGAGGTCGGCGCCCACGTTGAAGAGATCGTTCTGCACGGCGCGTAGCATCTCGTCGAGGCGAGCGACGACGGCGGCGTCGGCCGTCGACCGACCGTTGAAGGTGCGCGCGAGCCCGATCACGGCGTTCAGCTCGTCGACCGTGCCGTAGCTCTCGATGCGGACGTGATCCTTTCGCACCCGGTCTCCACCGACCAGGCTGGTCATTCCCTTGTCGCCGCCGCGGGTGTAGACCTTGGTGATGCGCATGCTGTCTCCGGGGTGTGGCAGGGGCCTAGCCCGAACGCGCGGCCGGTCGAGCGGGGCCGGCAGGCGGGCGCGGACGTGCCGCGCGAGCGCCCGTCATGCTACGGGGTCTGACGTGAGCGGGTCACCGAACCCCCGCCGCTCGAACCTGAATCCGTCATGGAGATACCGTGGACGCAACCAAGAACCGTACGTCGGTGGGCAAGCTTCGCACTTCCGATCCGGACACCCTGTCCGTCCTCACCCAGGATGTCTTGCGGTTGCCGCTCGGCCAGATCGAGCGTGGCACCCTCGCCGACCTCCTCGCGCTCGGCGAGGTCACCGATCAGGTGTCCGCCGAGCTCGGCAAGGACCTCCGGGCCTTCAGCGACCAGATGGTGCGCGAGGTCCAGGACCTGCCCGACGGACCGCCGCTCGTCGAGTTCCTGACCGAGCTCGGATCGGTCGATCCCGAGCGGGTGCCCGACACGCTGCGCGACGCCGTGCGGGCCCTCCAGGAAGATCGTCACTTCGATGGGACCGACGAGCTCTTCGCTGAGCTCGAGCAAGACTGGGACGACAACGACCACGTCGAGGTCTCGCTGCCCGCCGTCGCGAAGCCCCTCGATGCCGGAAAGACCACCGGCGCCGGCAAGCCTCGCAAGGAGGTGGTCAAGCCCAAGAAGACCACCCGTCGCCGCACCACCGTCGTCGATGAGCGTCGCGAAGAGTGGATCCGTGAAGACGTCCTCTCGAGGCTCAGCAACTATGGCGCCCGCGGCCTCAAGGAGTCCATCATCGTGGCGGGCAGCCGCCACCGGGCCCCGTGGGACGACCTCACCGAGTCCGAGGTGCTCGCGACCTTGCGCAAGATGAAGCGCGAGAGCCGCATTCGGTACTCGGCGGGCCGCTGGATGTCCGGGGGCTGAGGCGCGCGCCTGGCCTCGCCGCACGCGGCGACCCTCCGGGGGCGCCGCGTCTGCATGTGGGGGCATCGCCGCGATTTGACCGAGTCGTTTCTCGGTCGCTACCGAGATGTCACGCCCGGCGCCCATCGATCTAGTACAACCCAGCCCCTACCCCTGGAGGATGACCATGAGCTTGCGCGCTCTGACCACACTTTTCCTGGCCGCTGGCCTCTCCCTCACCGCCTGCGGCGACAAGGACGACGACGGCGGCGACGGTGATGACGGCTCCGACGGCACCTCGGCCGACGGCTCGGACGGCACCTCCGCTGATGGCGCGGACGGCGCGGACGGCACCGACGGCGCGGATGGCACCGACGGTACGGATGGCACCGACGGCGCGGATGGCACCGACGGTACGGATGGCACCGATGGCGCGGATGGCGGCGACGGCACCGAGCCCACCGCCATCTACGACATGCAGACCGGCGTGACGGCCGACGGAGACACCGTCACCATCGAGGGCATCGTGGCCAGCCCCTTCACGACGAACTCGGTCGGCACCGGCTTCTACGTCGCAGACGGCATGGGTGGCGCCCACTCGGGCGTCTGGGTCTTCGCAGAGACCCTCTACGACGCCGAAGTGGGCGTGGTCGAGGGCTCGGTCTACAGCATCACCGGCACCCACACCGAGTACGCCAGCTTCGACGGCGACGACACGGTCACCGAGCTGCTCTACACCGACGCCTCCGCGGCCGTCGTGGCCACCAGCGCGATCATCTCGGTGCCGCCCCCCGAGGTCTTGACGACCACCGACCTCACCGATCCGACCACGGCCGAGACCTACGAGGGTGTGCTCATCACCATCCAGAACAGCGGCCCGCTCACCATCGGCAACCCCGATCTGGGCTACGGTGAGTGGTCGGTGGACGACGACGTCGTCATCGACGACTTCTTCGTGGACTACAACGACGAGAACCCGGTCATCGAGGGCGCCACCTTCGACAGCATCACGGGGTTCCTGCACTACAGCTTCGGCGCCTACAAGGTGGAGCCCCGCTACGCCTCCGACTTCCAGAACTACGTCGCGCCCCCGTGCCCCGGCGACCTCTGCGTCGGCGATCTGACTCAGGGTGACCTCATCCTCACCGAGGTCATGAACGACGTGCTCACGGCCGAGGGGTCGGCGGGCGAGGACTTCTGCGAGTGGGTCGAGGTGTACAACAACACCACGGGCACGGTGGACGTCAACGGGCTGGTCATCGGTGACGACGACAGCTCGAGCAACTGGGGCTCGGTCGTGGGCAGCACCGTGGTCGCCTCGGGTGACTACGCGGTGTTGGCCAAGACCTCGGCGGCCGACTGGGCCGTCGAGTGCGCGATCTCGTCGGTCGAGATCACCCCGGACGCCTACTTTGGCGCGGCCCGCCTGACGCTCTCGAACAGCGGCGACCTGATCTTCATCGCCCAGCCCGGCGGCGACGAGACCAACTTCATCGACAGCTCGGTCATCACGCTCGACAGCAACGTGCCGGGCGGGACCATCCAGGTGAACAGCGCGCTGATCAGCAACGGCATGTCCGACACCGCGAACGACACCGAGGCCGCCTGGTGCGTCTCCTCCACGTCGTTCGGGTCGAACGGGCAGCTCGGCACCCCGGGCGCCGCCAACGACACCTGCCCGTCTCGCTGAGCGCGAGGCGGTGCCCCTCGGGGCGCCGCTCCTGCGGCCCCGTCTCCCCGTTGGGGGGGGCGGGGCCGCCGCCGTTGGATGGGGTCAGCCCACCTGGTCGGGCGTCTGGCAGACCATGCGGTCGACCGCGTGCATCGGGGCGTCGTCGCCCGCCATCAGCGGCGTGATGGCGGCGTAGACCAGCCGCTGCCGAGCCAGCAGGCGCTTCCCGGCGAAGGCGTCGGAGACGACGTGGATCTCGAAGTGGCCGCCGCCACCGCGGACGGTGACCTCGGCGCCGGGGAGGGCCTCGAGGATAGCGTCGCGGGCCTGGTCGGTGATGGGCAGGGTGGGGTCGGCCATGGG
>JBDQIL010000091.1:0-9149 GCA_040264415.1 Myxococcota bacterium | reverse complement strand
GGTCAGCACCGTCGACGCGGCGATGCCCGGGATGTTGCCGGTGGTCAACGAACGCTGTCTGGAACAGGCGGTGCGGACCGGCCTCGCGCTGGGGGCGCAGATCAATCTGCATTCGGTCTTCGCGCGCAAGAATTATTTCTATCCCGACCTGCCCCAGGGCTATCAGATCTCGCAGTTCGAGGAGCCGATCGTCGGTGAGGGCGAAGTGCTGGTCGATATGGAGGACGGCGAGACCAAGACCGTCGGTATCGAGCGGCTGCATCTGGAACAGGATGCCGGCAAGTCGCTGCACGACCAGAGCCCGACCAAGAGCTTCATCGACCTCAACCGTTCCGGCGTGTCGCTGATGGAGAACACCTCGTAGGACATCTTGAAGGCCGAGGGGCCGTCGGGGCTCGGCAGCCGGCCCGAGACGTAGGCAGGGTAGCCAAAGGCCTGGTCGTAGATGATCTCCACCGGCTGGTCGCTGTCCATCATCATGCGGGCGGTCTCAGCGAAGACCATCTCCACGGTCGGGAAGCCGCCCTCTTCGATGCGCGCGCCGGTCTCGATGTCGGCCACCTCGGCCACGAAGCCGCCACAGACCACCGCCTTCATGCCCTTCTCCTCCATCTCGCCCTCGAACTCGGCCGACTCGTAGGCCTCGGCGCGGTGGTCGTCGGGGCGCAGGTCCATCCAGCGGCCGCACGCCTCGTCCAGCTCGGCCAGCCCGGGGACCGCGTCGAGCGCGGCCTCGTCGTAGGCGGGACACGCCATGACGTGCTCGGGGACCTGGCCGCATGCGAAGCTCGCCGAGTCGGGGCCCCGTTCGGGGTCGCCGCCCGGGCCGACCTTCGGCGGCGCGGCCAGGTTCAGGTGGGTCCGGGTCAGGGTGGCCGAGGAGACCGGCACCGGCACCTTCTGTGGAGCGATATCGCCGATGGCGGCGGACGTCTCGATCATGCGGGGCGTCCCGCTGGCGGCCATCCGGTGGGCTCCCGCCTCGGATCCGCTGGCGGCGGCCGGGTGGTCTTCGGTGGAGCAGGCGACGGTGGAGGCGATGGCGACGGCGAGGATCGAGCGGTTCATGGGAGTCTCCGGTGTTGGGTGGGTCCCTGTGGGACGCTCCACCATGGAGCAAGCCGCGTGCCAGGCCGCTCGGGGGGGCAGATGCTGCCCGGAGACGCAGGAAGCATGGCTGGTTCTCGTGGGTCTGCGGGCCGCGCCGCCGTCACCGCGCCCCCATCCCGAATGGGCGGTATTGACACATTATGGTTCAATGTGAGTCTTCATGGCCGACCGGTCGAATCGGTGGCCTGGTCCGGTTAGCCACCGGCTGACCCGACACCCTGGAGGCGGCGTGGGCGGCATTCTGCTCCTCGAAGACGGCAAGAGCTTCACTGGCGAGGCCTTCGGCGCCCGCGGCACCCGCGTGGGCGAGGTGGTCTTCAACACCGCGATGACCGGCTACCAAGAGGTGCTCACCGACCCCTCCTACGCCGAGCAGATCGTGGTGATGACCGCGGCGCACGTCGGCAACACCGGCGTGAACCTCGAGGATCCCGAGAGCGATCGCGTCTGGGTGAGCGGCTTCGTGGCCCGGCGCTTCAGCCGGATGCACTCGAGTCACCGCGCCTCGGCGGGGCTGGACCACTACCTGCGCAAGGCCGGCGTGCCCGCCCTGCACGGCATCGACACGCGCGCGCTCGTGCGTCACCTTCGCGACAAGGGCGCCATGCGCGCGGTGGTCTCCACCGACGGGACGCCCGCCGACGCCCTGTGGGAGCGCCTGCAGGCGTGGCCCGGCATGGTGGGCCGCGCCTTGGCCCTCGAGGTGGGCACCCATGAGCGCCGCGTGCTGCACGATCCCCCCGACCCTCGGCTGCGCGTGAGCCTCGTAGACGGCGGCTCGAAGCACAACATCGCGCGGCTGCTCTCGTCAGCGAACTGCCGCGTCGAGCTGCACCCCATCGGCGCGCCCGCCGAGCAATGGATGGAAGGCGCCGACCTGGTCTTTCTGAGCAATGGGCCCGGCGACCCCGCCGCGCTGACCGACGTGGTCGAGCAGGTGGAGCGCTGCCTGGGCAAGGTGCCCGTGGTGGGCATCTGCCTGGGGCACCAGCTGTTGAGCCTGGCGGTCGGCGCGAAGACCTACAAGCTGCCCTTCGGCCACCGCGGCGCCAACCATCCCGTGCAAGACGCCGAGACCGGTCGGGTCGAGGTCACCAGCCAGAACCACGGCTTCTGTGTGGATCGGGCGTCGCTCGAGGCCGCTGGCGGCCGCGTGACCCACGTGAACCTGAACGATCAGACCGTCGCGGGCTTCGTGCACGCCGATCGGGGCGCCATGGGCGTCCAGTTCCACCCCGAGGCGTGCCCGGGTCCGCGCGACAGCGCCCACCTGGTGCTCGATCGGTTCCTGAGCTTCGCCGAGTCGCGTCGTTGAAGAGCTGGGCGGGCCGTCAGTCCGCCAGCATCTCGTCGAGCGCCGCGCGGGCAGCCGGTTCGTCCCACAGCACGTCGTTGTGCCACCCCAGCGGCACCTCGACGAAGCGGGCGTCGGGCAGCGCCGCGGCCAGCTCGGCGCCCTGCTCCACTCCGATGAGCTCGTCGCGACCGCCGTGGACCACCAACGCGGGGATGGTCACGTGCGGCGCTCGCGTCACCGACTCGAAGCGGTTCCGCATGAGCAGGCGCACCGGCAGGAAGGGGTACTGGTTGGCGCCGACCCGCCAAGCCGCCGCGAAGGTGCTCTCGAGCACCAGCGCGGCCGGCTGCTGCCCCGGCGGGAGCCGGCTCAGCCCCTCGGCGAGGCCGATGGCGACCCCGCCCCCGAGGCTCTTTCCAAAGACCACGATCTCGCGCGAGTCGTGGCTGCGCAGCGCCTCGCGCCAGGCCACCATCGCGTCATCGATGAGGGCGCCCTCGGATGGGGCGCCGCCGCTGCCCGGGTAGCCCCGGTAGTTCATGTGAAGCACCGAGAAGCCAGCGTCCATGAGGGTGCGATAGCGCTCGTCTTGCCAGCCGACGGTCGAGCCGTTGCCGCTGAACAGCAGCGCCAGGCGCGGTCCTCGTCCGAGGCGCCACCCGTAGAGCGGGGTGCCGTCGTGGGCCTCGAGGCGGACCTCGGTCGCGCCCCAGCGCTCTGCGAGGCGCGAGAGCTCGTCGTCGGGCACGCTGGGGCGCGGGAACAGCAGACGAGGCTCGAGCGCCACCACGGCGAGCAGCACGAGCCCGTATGCCAGACCCACGCTTCCGAGCAGGCCCACGGCGGCGCGAGCGGCCCGACTCACGGGAGCGCTCCGGGTCGCGAGAGACATCTCGAGGTGCAGATTGGGGGAGGGACCACGATCGAAGCTCCGGGAGGGGGACTTCGTGCCGTATACTCCAGGCTCACGCCTCTGGCCGCCCGAGGGGAAGCATGCGCCTACGCCTGCTGCTCGGTCTCTTGACCGCCTGCACGCCCGATCCGTCCGATTCGGGGCTCCCGACTCCGTCGCTGACCGATGCCGACGGCGACGGGTTCACCGATCGGTATGACTGCGACGACGACGATAGCACCATCCACCCGGGTGCCGATGAGCTGTGCGACGGCGTCGACAACGACTGTGATGATCGGGTGGACGAAGACGCCATCGGCGCCGCCACCTGGTACCTCGATCAAGATCGCGACGGGTGGGGCGACCTCCTGCGTGCCGACGAGGCGGAGGTGGCGTGCGTGGCGCCGGTCGATCGCCACTATGCGTCGAAGGTCGGCGACTGCGACGACGGTGACGCTGGCGTGAACCCCGACGCCCTCGAGGTGTGCGGCGACCGCATCGACAACGACTGCGACGGAGAGGAGAGCGAGAACGACGCCAACACCGACCCCGACTCGTTGGGGGTCTGGTACCTCGACCTCGACGGCGACGGATTTGGGGGCGACGCCTCGACCCTGCAAGGCTGCACCCGGCCCGAGTACGAGCCCGAAGACACCGGCGACCCGCTGGTGATCAACTGGGCCTCGGCGGCCGGCGACTGCGACGACGCCGACGCGCAGACCTACCCGGGCGCGGGGTGGCGCGAAGACGACCCCGAGGTCGCGGTCGCGTGCGTGCGCGACGCCGACGGCGACGGCTTCGGCGACGCCACCGCCGAAGACCCCGTCACCGCCGGCACCGACTGCAACGACCAGGCCGACTGGATCTTCCTGTCGAGCCGCATCGACCTCGAGATCTGCGACGGCGCCGACTCGAACTGCAATGGCGGCCCCGCCGACGACGAAGAAGACAAGGACGCCGACGGCTACGTGGGCTGCGACCTCGAGGTGGATCTGGGGGCGTGGCTGGGCGACTCCACCGTGGTGGGCGGCGGCGACTGCGACGACGCCGACCCCGACAAGAGCCCCGCCGCCGATGAGCTGTGCAACGGTGAGGACGACGACTGCGACGGACTCGCCGACGAAGCGGACGCCGTCGACCAGCCCACCTGGTACATCGACACCGACTCCGACACCTACGGCGACCCCAGCACGTCGATCAGCGAGTGCAATCGCCCCACGGGCTACGTCGCCGACTACACCGACTGCGACGACGACAACGGCGACGTCAACCCCGGCGAGGACGAGCGCTGCCTGACCGTGGGGGTGGACGACGACTGCGACGGCACCGAAGACGAAGCCGACGCCATCGACTCCACCACCTGGTACCAAGACCTCGACACCGACGGCTACGGGTCCATCAACAACCCCCTCGACGCCTGCTTCCAGCCCAGCGGCTACGTCGAGTCGTCCGACGACTGCAACGACATCAACGGCGCCGTGAACCCCGACGCCACCGAGATCTGCAACTCGACCGACGACGACTGCGACGGCGACGTCGACGGCGACGACGACTCGGTGGTCGGGGACCTCTGGTACTACGACCAGGACGGCGACAGCTTCGGGAACCCCAACGCGATCAAGCGCAGCTGCCCGGCGCCCCCCGGCTACGTGGACGACGATCAGGACTGCGACGACGGCGACGCCGACGTCAACCCCGACGCGACCGAGATCTGCCGAGACGAGGCCGACAACGACTGCAACGACTCGGCCGACTCCTGCGATCTCGCGGTGACCGGAACGCTGTCGGCCATGGACGCCGTGTTCACGGGCGACGCCGCCAGCTTGGGCCTGGGCGCCGCCTTCCACGGGGTCCCAGACATCGACGGCGACAGCGTACGCGAGGTGCTCCTGGGTCTCCCGGGCGACGACACCAACGCCACCGACGCCGGCGCCGTCTGGCTGGCCTATGGGCCCGCCTCCGGGGCGGCGTCGTCGAGCAGCCCCGACGCCCTCTACACAGGCAACGTGGCCGGCTATCGGGCCGGAAGCTCCGTCGTCAGCGGTGCCACCATCGCCGGTGGCGCCGAGGCCGACCTGGGCTTCGGGTCGTGCCCGGGCAGCAGCGCCGCAGACAGCTCGGGCTCGATGCACTTCTTCTTCGACCTGCTCGTGGCGAGCAGCGAAGTCCTCGACGACGCCGACCTCGTGGTCACCGGCATGACCACCACCGCCGAGTTCGGCTGCACCGCCTCGATGGCAGGCGATCAGGACGGCGACTCGGCGGCCGACCTCGTCGTGGGCGCGCCGGGCACCTCGTCGGAAGCCGGGGCGGTGTGGGTGCTCTACGGTCCGCTGTCTGCAAACACCACGCTCTTCAACGCGGGCTCGGTGGTCTCCGGTGTCACGGCCGGCGACCGGGCGGGTGACGCGCTCGCGGCGGGCGCGGATGTCAACGGAGACGGAAACGTCGACGTGCTCATCGGTGCGCCGGGCGCCTCGACGACCCGCGGGCGCGCCTACTTGATGCTGGGGCCCGTCAGCCAAGACGTCGGCCTCTCGACCAGCGGCGTCGCCATGGTGGGCCAGACGGCCGCCGACGAGGCGGGCACCTCTGTGGCGCTCGGCGACTTCAACGACGATGGCTACGCCGACATCCTGGTCGGTGCCCCCGGCGACGACGACGATGGCAGCGACGCCGGTGGGGCCTACCTGCTCTACGGCCCGGTGACGCAAGACCGCACGCTGGGGCTGGCCGACCTCAAGCTCACGGGCGGCGCTGGGGGCGCGCTCGCGGGCACCGCGGTCGCGAACGCCGGTGACCTCGACAGCGACGGCATCGATGACATGGCGATCGGCGCCCCGGCGGCCACCTCGAGCGGCGTGGCGACCGGTGCGGTCTACCTGATCCCTGGTGGCGGAGGCACCACGGGGGCCGTGGTCCTCTCCACCGACGTGTCGGGCCAGTACTTCGGCGACGCGGCGGGCGACGTCGCCGGCCAGATCGTTGTGGGTGTGGGAGACGTGAGCGGCGACGGGTGGGATGATCTGGTCGTGGGCGCCCCGGGCGTCGATGGCTCGGCCACCGACGTCGGCGCGGCCTACTTCATCTGGGGCAACGGCTACTGACCGCTCGGGTGTCCCGGGCCTGAGGGCCCGTGAGGCGCGCACGCGACGACGCCCGCTCCCGGGTCACGGGAGCGGGCGTCGGTGGGTTGAGCCGCACAGGCGGCTCCCGGGAGTTCAGCGGGCGGGGATGTTCTTGCGAATCGCCGCGATGCCAATCATGAGCCGGTCGCGCACCGAGCCGACCTTGTAGGGGCTGCGGTCGATGTGCATGAGCACCGGGTCTGCCTTGACGAAGGCCTCGTAGTCGTCGAGCTGCTCATTCACGGAGGCGATGGCCTTCTGGACGGCCTCGACGTCTTCGTTGCCCTTGGCGTTCGAGAGCTCGTCGAGGGCGTCTACCAAGTCGCCCCCCTTGACGGTCTCGATGGCAGCTTCGACGCCCTTCGAGGCCGCGATCTCTTCGGGGAAGTCCTTCAGGATCGACTGGGCAAGCCTCCCGAGCAAGACCTGAGCCTCCTTCTCGGCCTGCACCCAGGCGAGCCGGGCCATGGCGATGTCTTTGACGCTGCCGGTGAAGCTGCCGTTCTCGAGGTCGATCTCCGAGAGGATGTCGAGCCCTCCCATGCCCTCGAACGCGGTCTCCGTGACGACCTCGGCCTCCTGGGTGGCCACGCGCTTCTTGAGCATCGCGTCGAGCGCGCCGAGGCCGGCGAACTCGAACGGGGCCGGTGCGGGGCTGCTCTCGGGCTCGGTCTTGCCGGTCGGTCCCTGGTCGTCGTCCTCGACCTCGGAGCCCTCCGAGATGGTGGGCATCACGCCGAGCTCGAGGCCGTTCTTCAAGGTGCGCTTGACCAGGTCGTTCAGGGTCAGCTTGCCCTTCTTGAAGGTGATCTCGAAGTTGGTGCTGCCGCCTGCGAAGCTCCACTTCCCGGCGATGATCTGACCCTTCGCCTCACGGGCGATGGCCTTGATGCGGGGGATCATGACCTTCGGATGGATCTGGAAGTCCCAGGTGGACCCGTTGCGGGCGAGAACGAAGGCGCCGCCCATCGACTTGTATTTTTTGTATTGCTTCAGGGCGTCGGGATAGTTGCTGGGCACGAGAGGCTCCGGATGATGGGAATGGATCTGGCGGGAACTCGCCGGTCATGTGGGTGATGGTGCGGGCAGGCGGCGGGCGCGCGCCCGCGACCGAGCGCCGGGCGTGGGCCGTCCCTGAGATCAATCCGACCAGAGGGCGACTGTGCCTGCATGTACCGGGCGAATGTGCCACACCGGTGGGGTGTGGTGAGCAGCGCGGCGGCATGGTGGCGGTGGATCGAAGCCCCTCTGGATGGCCAGTGCGGGCGCCGCAACGTCGCGCTCGCGATGCATCGGGGGGCAAAGCGAACAGCCACGACCTGCATGAGCCAAGCCTGGCTGGATGAAGCGATGTCGCCCTGATCAGGCACGCGCGGTCCGGGAGAGTCGATGCCGTCATTCGAACATGTTGTCGTCGGGGCGACAAGCCGTTGAATCCGGCCACCAGGTGTTCGGTATCAGACCACCTTGGTCGATGTGGCCAGGGGGGGTGACCTTCGACCGGGTCTGAGCGGCCGACGGCGGCTCCGACGGGCGGGGCAGGGCGACCCCGTGCGCGCGGACGCTCGGAGGTCGCGACCGTTCTCTGGGGGAGCGCTGCAAGTCGGCTCAGGTCTGTTCACCTTCGCTGGTCTCGCCGTGCTCGCTGGTCTCCTTCTTGCTGGAGAGGCCCTCGTCGTTCGGATCGTCGTTCGGATCGTCGTTCGGGTCGTCGTTGGGGTCGTCCTTCGGATCGTCGTTCGGGTCGTCGTCCTTTGTCTTGCCGTTGCTGACCTTCTTCCGCGAGTCACGCCGCTGCTCGTCTCGATACCGCTCGACGGTGCGCTCCTTCGCTTGCTGGTCCCGTCGAGCCTGCTCCTGGGCCTTCAGCTCCTGGGCGAGGGCCTCGGGGGTGGTCTCGTCGCCCTTGAGGCGGATGACCTGGAGCAACGAGAGCGCTCCGCCCACCTTGAAGTAGCGGTCATCGCTGAGCACGGCAGCGATGAGCACCGCCTCGCGAGCTGCCCGCTCGCCGGTGGACGCCATGATGAGTCGCTGGGCTTCCTTCTCGTCGTCGTCGACGTGGGCGTCGTTGTAGGCCTCCGTCGCGTCGGTCAGCGCGAGCGCCTTGGTGCGCAGCTCGGTCAGGCCATCTCGGGCCTGGTTCGACGCGAGCTTGCGCCCCCCGAGCTCCTTGACGGCCGCCTCATAGGCGTCGACTGCGTCCAGGACGGCCTTGTACGCCACCGCTCGGCGCTTCACCACCAGGGGGCCGAGGGTGCGATCGTCTTCAGGCGGCGCGCCCATGGCCTCGACCAGCGCGTCCCGGCTCGCCACCCGAGGCGTGGAGTCGACGCCGTCGCGCTGCTCTTTGGCGAGACGCTGCAGGGTGATCTCGGCGGCCTTCATGTGGACGGCGGCCGTGCTCCAGTCCTCAGCCTGCACGCAGGGCGCGAGGTTCTTCAGCATGACGTGGACCTGGGCCCGTCGGGCTGGGTCGAGCTGGTCGCTCACCGCCCGATCGGCAGCCTCGAAGGACGCCTTCACCCGAAGGTATCGGTCGAGCAGCGGCACCTTGCCCTTGCGAGCGCTCGCCCGGGATCGAGCGATGGCGTCCGAGTCGTCCATCATGTCGATGAACGGTCCGCTCGGCGTGTCGAAGTCGGCGAGCGTCTGGACAGAGTCGTCGTCGCCCTCGTCGCCCTCGTCTTCGTCCTCGTCGTCGCCCTCGTCGCCGTCACCC
>JBDQIL010000090.1:0-9150 GCA_040264415.1 Myxococcota bacterium | reverse complement strand
GCTCCCCCCATCCCGTTGGCGGCCCGAGCCCCCGTCCGCGCCGCCCAGGAGGCTTGATACCCCGTCGCCACACCCGGTTCCGCCTGCAGGGTCACATGCCCGAGGGGGTCACAGCGACGCTGCTGGACGCCGGGCAGCCGGTCGAGCTGACGATCATCGACATCAGCATCAGCGGGGTCGCCCTCCTCATCGACGCGCTGAACGAGACGGCGGACGGCATGCTGGCGCGGTGGAAGCGTGTCGGGAAGCTGAAGCTGGTGCTCACCGGCCCCCGACTGGGCCGCCCGTTGGTCATCGACGTGCAGCCGATTCACGGACAGGAGCTCCCGCAGGGGATCCTCATCGGCGCGCGCCTGTGCCCGGGGGTCGAGAACCAGCCCTTCGTCGAGGCTGCGATCGAGCGGCTCTTCAACCGCCGCGCCGCGGTCCGCGCGGTGCCCGCCTTCGATCAGCCCGTGCCGGTGCGCGTCGCCGGCACCAGCGGCCGAGCCCCGATCGTCGGGCGCATCCAGGACCTCTCCCTTGCTGGCGCCGGGCTGCTCCTGGCGCACGTCGACGCCGACCGGCTCGCGGTGGGCGAGAAGCGCCGCGTGCGGTTCACGCTGGCTGCTGGTGAACAGCCCATCGACCTGCCCTTCGCCGTGACCCGAATCCAGGTCGAGCGCCGCGAGAGCATGGTTGCCGTGGCCTTCGACGCCCGCGTGGCGCAACAGCCGCAGATCGCCCAGCCGCTCTGCCGCTGGATCACCGAGCGCCAGATCGAAGCCCGCGAGCTCGCCCGCGCCCGGGAGCGCGCAGCGGCCCAAAAGCGCCTCGAGCCAGCGTGATCAACCGTCCCAGGGCGAGCGGTCGCGTGCCGGTGACAGGGGGTCGAGCGGCAGCTCCCAGTGGCGGGCCAGCCAGGCCAGCAATCCGACCGACAGCGGCGCCGCCGACGGCCCGTCGGGCACCTGCTCGGCCGCGATCCGCGCCAACACGATCCCGCCCGACGACGCCGGACCCACGAACGCGGTCGCGTCAGGCGCTTCGCCGTCGCGCGCCACCCGCCAGCCCGTGCCGTCGCGCGCCAGGGTGACGGAGCGCTCCTCGGAGATCGGGACCTCAAGCAGCGCCATCGGGGCCGCCGCGCGGCGGGCCTCCGTCAGGGGGCGCAGGGTGGCCTCGAGGCGCGCCGCCGACCACCCCTCGGCGGCCCCGTCGGCGATGACGCAGTGCATCAGGTAGGGGTCGAGGCCCGGCACGCCCCCCAGCGCGGTGCTGAGCGCCGCGCCAAAGCGCGGGTTGAGCTCAGTCGGGCGAAAGCCCTCGGCGGTCATCACCCCATCGATGGTGAAGACACCCCGATAGGCGAGGGTGTCTCGCAGGTGCGCGCCGACCCGCCGGGCCACGGCGCGCATGGCGTCGGCCCGGGCGGTGGGCGGGCGCCAGCCGCAGGCGGTCCGCGCGTACCGGAAGCGGCCCGCGGGGTCGCGCAGCACCAGCATCTCCATGGGCCGCAGCGCCACCACGCCGTCGCGCAGCACGATGCCGTGGATGCTGCACGGGATGCCTTCCAAGAAGGGCATGACGCGCACCTGCCGCGCCCAGGTGGCGAAGCGGGCCGCGAGCGACTCGAGCGGGTCGCCGGGCCGCGCCCAGCGGATGCGCGCGCCGCCCCCGTACCAGCCGCCGGTGTTGTCGGCGGCCCACACCGTGCCGTCTCCGTCGTCGAGGTCGCGGTGGGCGGCGACGAGCGCTTCGGGCGTGGCGGGCACCACCCGGGCGGGCGCCCGAGGCACCCCCACCTGGTCCCACACCGCGTCGATGACCGTCTTGTCTTCGAGGTCGCGCCAAGCGCGCGGGCGTGCCCCCAGCAGTCGACGACCGGCCACGGTCGGGGCCTGGGCGAACAGCGGGCCCACCACCCGCGCGACCCCGCCAGGGTCGAAGGCGTCGAGCTGAGCGCGCACCGCGTCGGAGAGGGCCGCGAAGGCCGCCTCGGTGGCGTACATGCCCTCCATCATGCCCACCGCATCGACCCCGAGCACCACCGACACGTCATCGGGGTCGGGCGCGAAGGGCCCGGTGCCCATGCGGCCGGCCAGCAGAAAGCAGCGCCGCGCCCCGAGGCCGCGCAGGCCGCGCGCCGTCGCGGCGGCAGCCTGGGCCACGTCGGCGGTGCAGATCCAGTCGCGGTCGACCACGACCGCCTGCACCGCGTCGCGAATCCACGCGACCCCGGGATCAACGTCGGGGCCGGTCACGCGGACTCGGCCGCCTTCTTGTTGTCGAAGTGCTTGATGGCTCGATCGTAGACGATCATGCCCACGATGCTCACCAGCCCGATGACGCCGATGTCGGTCCAGAGCTGTTCGGGGTGCCAGGTCTCGTAGAGCAGATGCTGGGCCTCGGTCAGGCTCATGCCCAGCTGGTCGGCCAGCGTGGGCATGACCTCGGTCTTGGGGAGCGCCTCGACCGCGGCGGGGTCCATCTCCAGCCGCTCCACCATGTGGCGCCGCGCGAGGTTGACCTTGTCGCCGGCCTCTTCGTACCGGTTGCCGGCGAAGATGCTGCCCGAGATCCAGCCGATGGCCACCGGGATGTTCGCGTAGCCCATGAACAGGCCTTCCTGGCCCTTCGGCGCGAGGGTGGCCAGGTACTCCATCTTCTTGGGCGAGCTGAGCATCTCCCCCACGCTGAAGATCAAGACGCCCCCCAAGCAGATCCAGCCGATGACGGCCGTGCCGGCCACGATCGAGCCCACGGTGGCCACGGCCATGCCGATGATGATCGACGTGAGCGGCCGCACGAAGCTGCTGAGCCAGGCGAAGAAGAGCATCGTGAAGACGATGAGCCCGGGGTTGAGGTTGATCATCCACTCGGGGTTCACCTGGGCGCCGGCCTGCGCCATGGCCACCAGCTCGGGGGCGGCGTCGGTCAAGGCGCCCCGAGCGCCCAGGAAGGCGCCCAGCGCGCCGATCCCGGCGGCGGCGGGGCCGAGCACGCGGGCCGGAGCCCGGGCGGCCCGCGCGCCGAAGGCCACGACCAGACCGAGCACGAGCGAGACGGGCAGCGCCACAGCGCCGAGCAGCACGCCAGGGCCCTCCATGTCGGCCGAAGCCGCGAGGTCGGTCAGCCCAGCCAGCGCGTCGGCGGGCAGCACCGAGCCCAAGAGGGGCGCCACCAGGGTCCACAGGGCGCCCGCCACGGCCAGCGCCGCCACCACGGTGGCGGGAGCGGAGACCGCCTCGGGGGCGCGGCGATCGGGCCGCAGGGCGAGGAACACGCCCGCCCCGCACACCGCGCCGTAGACCAGCCCAAGCGCCGCCGCCACCGCCACGACCGTGGCGCTGGTGGACAGGGCCTCTCCCAGCGCCAGGATGATGCCCGACGAGTCCACCCAGTCGTCGATGACGTTGGGCAGCAGGTCGAAGACCTGGTTGAACATCAGCCAGAAGCCCGAGAAGACCAGGCAGAAGAACAGCACGCGGTGCTGAAAGAGGCCCGCGACCGACGCCACGTAGATGCCGAAGGGGTCGGTGCGACCCTGGTCGAAGGCGGCCTTGTCTCCGGCGAAGAAGAGCAACGCCGGAGCGATGAGCGTGCCGGTCCAGGCGAGGTAGCCGAGGGTGTCGCAGAAGCCCGACAGGCCGGGCTGGGTCAGCTCCAGCGCCCCGAGCGTGTCGTCACCCAGGCCGGTGGCGGCCACCACGGCCAGCACCACCAGCAGCAGGGCCATCACCGCGCCCCCGGCGGTGGCAGCCTTGCCCCGCCAGGCCGACGCGGCCGCGGCCAGTCCGCCCAGCACTCCCAGCGCTCCCAACCCCAGCGACAACGCGCCGGCGCCGGCGAGCACCGCCGCGCCCACGAGCTGCAGGCCGAACCACAGCGCCACGATCAAGCTGAGCGCGGTGGCCCACCCCTGCGCGAGGTGCACCGGCACCGCCCGGCTCACGAGCCCCCAGCCGTCCTTCAGCTTGCGCTCCTTGGCGGCCAGGTCGTCGTCCCCCATCTCTTGGGTGGGGTCGGAATAGAACGGCAGCCAGAGGAAGTTGACCGACACGATGAGGGCGCACGCCCAGAAGACGTAGCTCCAGTCGAGGATGCGCAGCAGCCCGGCCAGCACCGGCCCCAGGAAGCCGCCGATGTTGACGAGCTGGTAGAAGATGCCCCAGCCGACGCTGGCGCTCGACTTCTTGAGGGTGGCCGCCAGCGTGCCTTGCACGCCGGGCTTGAAGATGGCGGTGCCCGCCGCCAGGAACATGCAGCCGGCGAAGAAGAGCGGGTAGCTCTTGAAGCTCGCCATCATGCCGTAGCCGATGATCTTGATGACGATGGCGAGCGAGATGGTGCGCTTGTGACCGTAGCGATCGGCGAAGCCGCCCGTGAACATGGGCAGCACCGACTGCACGGCGGCCCACGCCGCGAAGATCGCGCCCTTCTGCACGTGGTCGAACTCGGGCCCCCCCAGCTCGATGGCCAGCACCATGTAGATGGCGACCACGGCGCGCACGCCGTAGTACGCGAGCCGCTCGAACATCTCCATGATGTTGACGATCCAGAAGCGGTCGTCGAGCCCCTTGAGCTGGTCGAGGAGGCCCTCGCGGGCGGGGGGGGCAGGCTCTGTGGTGCCGGACATTCGGGGCTCCAGGGGGCAGCGGCAGCCGGGACTATGGCACGAATCCTCTCGGCGACCGGCCGTGGATCGCGACCACCGGCATGCTCAGGTGCCACATCGATGTTGCACTTGCCTCGTCAAGCGAGGTACCCTCGGTCCATGCGCTTCTCAGCCCTGCTCGTGTGCGCCAGCTTCGGCTGGGGCTGTGCTCACCGCGGCATGCGGATGCCCGGCCCCACCCGGTCCATCGGCGACGCGCCGCCGTCGTACGCCGACACGATCGACCCGCCGACCGCCTCGGCGCCGACCGGGGCGGTAGCGTCCGAGGCGCCCGAGACCGCCCCTCCACCCGCCCGGCGCCGCCGCGGTGACCGGCGGGGCGAAGCGGTCGCTCAGGCCGCCGCAGAGCTGATCGGCGAGCGGCGGCTCACCGCGAACGGCGAGCGGTACCGCTACGACTGCTCGGGCATGGTCGCCGCCGCCTACGCCCGGGCCGGCACCGACCTGTCCGGATCCAGCCGCGACCTCTACGACAAGTCCCGCGCGGCCGGTGTGCTCCACAAGCGCAAGCTGCCGTCCCCCGGTGATGTCGCCTTCTTCGACAACACCTACGACCGCAACCAGAACCGCCGGCGCGACGACGCCCTCACCCACGTCGCGGTGGTCGAGTCCGTCGACCGCGACGGCACCATCGTGATGGTGCACAAGGGGTCGAGGGGCGTCGTGCGCATCACCATGAACCTCAAGCGGCCCCACGACCGGGCCGACGAGCAGGGCCGAGAGCTCAACGACTACCTGCGGGCGTCGAGCGACAAGGACCACGGCCCCGTGCTCACCGGCGAGCTCTGGCGCGCCTTCGGCAGCCTGTGGGCCGCCGACGAAGACGCGGTGGCCGACAGCCGCTGAGGCTCAGCGCGAGGCTCAGCGCCGGCGGCGCCGACCGCCCACAGCGAGCAACGCCAGGGCCGCGAGCGCGCCGCCCGCCGCGCCGCCGCCCGTGGCGCAGCCGCTGTCCTTCGGCGACGAGGTCTCGGCCTCGTCGGCCGTGCCGCCGCCATCACCGCCGTCGGTGACGCCGCCGTCGTCGCCCCCATCGGCCCCGTCGCCGCCATCGCCGCTGCCATCGGTGCCGCCGTCGCCGCCGTCGCCGCCGTCGCCGCCGTCGCCGCCGTCGCCGCCGTCGCCGCCGCTCGACTCGATCAGGTCGGGGTCGAGGCCCACCACCATCATGGACGGGTTGAAGTTGGGCCCGTCGTACTCGGTGTAGGTCACGATGAGCTGGTCACCGCGGCGGCTCAGCCACGGGCGCTGGGCGCCCTCGTCGTCGCCGAACTCGGCCAGCTTGATGGCCTGCAAGTGGTTGATCTCCTGATCGAAGACCTGCAGCCAGAGGTCGCCGGTGTCGGAGCTGTAGTTGACGCCCGGCGCGCGCGCGAGGTGCGCCACGACGTAGTAATCGCCGATCATCAGCGCGCCCTGGGGCCACTGGGTGGTCTGGTCTTCGGGCACCAGGGTGTCGACCGAGACGCTGTAGTCGAGGGGCTCCATCCAGTCGCTGTAGAATTGGAAGAGCAGCGTGAAGTCGTCGGCGGCGGTGCGCACCTGCCAGAACAGCGGGCGGGTGGGGTCGTGGGTGATGGACGAGCCCGACGCCGGCGGGAACGTGGGGTGAAGCTCTTGGTGGGTGGCCTCACAGTCCTCGTTGAAGAAGATGAACGGGGTCTGGTAGGCCTCGGTCTCGGTGTGGGTGGCCGTGCCGTCCATGGGGTCGGAGGCGGTGGCCCCACCCGTGCAGACCAGCGGCGCGTCGTTGTAGCTGTACTCGCTGTCGCGCTCGCCCACGGTGCCGCTGCACAAGAGGTTGTATTCGGCGTCGTACCGGAAGACGTAGGCCGAGTCGTTGGGCCGATCGATGTTGGCCGAGGCCACATGGAACCAGGTGCCGTCTGGGCACTCCGTGATCATGTGGTCGACCAGCCGCACGGGCCAGTCGGTGACCAGCCGCAGCTTCGGGCTCGTGACGTTGAACTCGGCGTCCATCGTCATGTAGTTGTAGGTGTCGCCGCCGGTCACGAAGATGACCCAGCCGTCGCCGTCGGCGGCGGGGTACACGCGCGACCAGTTGCCCTCGAGGCGCAGCCCGTCCTGGTTGAGCAGGCGGACCGGCTCGCCCACGTCCACCACGAGGTCTTGGGCGAGGGCGGGGGCGCCGGCGACGAGGCCGGCGAGCAGGGCGCCGAGGCGACCGAGGACGGAGGGAGACGGGCGAAGACCAGACATGGGGCACCTGCGCGGAGCGAATCGATGCCCCACCATAGCGCAGGCGCCACCGAGCGACGCCCCGGCAGGCGGCGGGTCAGTCAGGCGTGACGCAGTCGAGGTCGCCCGGGCCGGCCCAACCGAGGGTGTGGTTGGTGCTGCTGTCGAGCAGAGACGCCGCGCCGTAGGTGTTCACCCACAGGGGGCACTTGTCGGTCGGCGTGTCGTTGATGGCGACGCGCCGCAAGGTGAGATGCTGGGGCAAGGGGTTGGTGCCGGTGACGCGCACCGAGCCGGTGCCGCCCGCGCCCCACACCTCGAAGTTGCCGAGACAGCTCAGGCTCTCGTCTACGAAGCTGTAGAAGTGAACGCCGAGCCAAGCGCCCGGCGCGCTGCTGGCACCTCCCCGGAGCACCACCGGGTCTGCGGCCGAAGTGGCGCAATCAGCCGCTCCAAACACCACGCCGGCCTGGGCGGTGCGGCCCGCAGCGAACATGGTCGAGGCGTCCATACGCAGCGTGACGCCCGGCTCGAGGGTGAGCACGGCGGGCGACGCCGACGAGCCGTCCACGTCGATGGACTCGGCCACGAAGTAGTCGAGATCGAGCTTGCGCCAGGTGGCAGAGCGGTAGACCTGGTTGTCGCCCGTGACCCGCACCACGTCGTAGACGTCGTCGTCGCTGTCGAGCAGCAGCCCGTCGAAGGGGATGGAGCCCACGGCGTCGGCGTCGAGGTACAGCGGCGTCTCGTAGTGCTGCACCGACACGACGTTGACGCTGTCGGGGTGGAAGCGGGCCGTGCGCTGCAGACCGATGCCGGCGGTGTAGCTGTGGTTGACCGTGAGGTGGTCGGCGAGGACGGTGGCGTCTTGCACCAGCAGGGCAGCCCGGCGGCGGCCGGCGTACTCGATCCGGGTGTGACGCAGGACGAACTGATCGGGGTCGACGCCCCGCTGCGCGATGATCCCCACCCACGCGCCAGGCTCGCGCGCGCCGAGGGCCGTCAGCACCACGGGGGCGTCTGAGGTGCCCTCGGCCACGAAGCCGCTCGCGTCGCCGTTGGTGGAGAGCTCGATGCCCTCCTCCTCGTCGATGGCGATGGTGGTGCCCGCCGTCACCGTGAGCACCGCGGGGTCGGTGGGGCGGCCCACCACCACGCCGTCGAGCAACCCGTAGGGCAGCCCGAGGTCCTCCCAAGTGACCGACTCGGTGAGATCGGACTGCGAGACCTCGATGTAGGAGACCTCGTCGCTCTCGTACGAGCTGCCGGCGTCGGGGCCCGGCAGGGTGTGCACGTTGTAGGCCCGCGCGCAGGCGGGCGCACGCTCGGTGCCCGACACCTGCAGGCCGAAGCTGGTGCCCGCGAGCCCCTTGCCCGACCGCAGCTCGACGCCACAGCCGGCTGAGCCCTCGACCACGACGTCTTGCAGCTCGACCGTGACGTCGCCCGAGAGCACCAGCGAGATGGCGCCGTTCGAGCGCTTTCCGCCGTTGCGGAGGACCGCGCCACGGATGGCCGCTTCGGCGGTGTTCTCTGCCAGGCGGAGCCCGTTCCACGAGCCCGGGAGGCCGTCGGGGTCGAGGGGCCCGAAGACCACGGGGTTGTCGGCCGTGCCGTTGACGTACAGGCTCGAGGCCTGCTCGAGCTCACCCACCACGATGCCGAAGCCCTCGTCGATCTGGACGACGCTGCCCGCCTCGATGGTCAGCGTGCCGCCATCGATCTCGACGTCGCAGGTGAGGCGGTGGGGGTTTCCGCTGGGGCTCCACACCTCGTCGGTGGTGACCACGCCGCAGTGCTCGGAGAAGCTCGCGGTGCCGCCCGTGCCGTCCGCGCCGCCGCCGTCGGCGCCGTCGCCGCCGGCGCCATCGGCTCCCCCCTCGGCCTCGACAGGCTCGGTGGTGTCGCAGCTCGGGTCGTCGCCCGGGCACTCGACGCACGCCGCGAGGCCAGGGGGAAGGACGAAGAGCAGCAGTCGAATCCGGCGCATCGCGACTCCAAGGGGACGGGCGTCGGCGCAAGCGTAGTCCCTTGCTCCGGGGGCTGCATCGGCCGGAGGCGACCACCCTGGAGCCGGACGGGCTACGCCTGCCCCATGGCGCGTCACCCCCTCGCCGGCCTCCTCCCGGTCCAGCCCGACCCCCAGGACCGCACCGGCCTGCTCTTCGTCGGCGGGGACGCTGCCGCCGACGTCGAGCAGGGCGGTGCGGTGCTGGGGGTCGGGCTGGACCGGGGGGGGGCCGGCGAGGGGGTGTCGCGCCATGGGGCAGGCGTAGCCCGTCCGGCTCCAGGGT
>JBDQIL010000089.1:0-9172 GCA_040264415.1 Myxococcota bacterium | reverse complement strand
GGTGGGGCTGGTCGAGGGGGGCGAGCAGGTCTGCGCCGACCCCGCCGCCCGGGCCACGCTGGGCCCGATGGAGCCGCTCGATCTGGGCGCGGCGTGGGCCGCCCAGTGGCCCGACGCCCTGCCGAGCTCGGACCGCCCCCAGCCGGGCGCCGGGGTGGTCATCGACGACCTCACCGGAGACGGCCGCCTCGACGTCTTCTTGCCCGCGTTCACCCCCTGTCAGCTCTACGTGGGCCTCCCAGACGGCACCCTCGCCAACGAGTCGCTCGCGCGTCTGCCCAACGCGACCCACGACTGCGAGGCGTGGGGCGGCAGCGCGGTCGACGTCGACGCCGACGGCGACCTCGACCTCTTCGTGGCCCGCAACGGCGCGCCAGACCGCCTCTGGCTCAACGACGGCGCGGGCCACTTCGCCCCCAGCGCGACCAGCATCGGCCTCACCCCGCATCTGTGCGGCTCGCGGTCCGGCACCTGGGGCGACCCCGACGGCGACGGCGACCTCGACCTGTTCGTGGCGCGGCACCACCCGGTGCTGGGCGCCGACACCGCCGACTGCGAGCGAGGCGAGCCGCTGCCAGGCCGCGAGATCCGACCCGGCGACGCCAACGCGCTGTACCTCAACGCGGGCGACGGCACCTTCACCGACGTGACCGCCCGCCTCGGCGACGCCGGCACCTACGGCTACAGCTTCGTCGGGGCGTGGCTCGATCTCGACGAGGACGGTCACCAGGACCTCTACATCATCAACGACTACGGCACCCGCGCCGAGCCGAACGTGCTGCTCCGCGGCGACGGCGGGGGCGGCCTCACCCCCGCCGCCCCGTCCACCGGGCTCGACCTGCAGGCCGACGCCATGGGGGTGTCGATCGCCGACCTGAACGACGACGGGCACCCCGACCTCGCGGTCTCCGACATCTGGGCGGTGCACCTGTTGATGAGCGACGGCGACGGGGCCTGGTTCGACGCCGCGCGGTCCCTCGGCCTCGAACCCGACCTCGACCGCCAGCAGAACGCCGCCTGGGGGGTGGAGTGGGTCGACATCGACCACGACCTCGATCTCGACCTGCTGGCCGCCTACGGCCCCACCGAGCAGCTCATCGGAGACGGCCGGTCGGTCGCCCGGCAACCCGACGCCCTCTTCCTTCAAGACGCCAACGGGCGCTTCGAAGACCGCGCGCCGGTTTGGGGGCTCGACCAGAAGTCGGTCGGACGGGCGCTGCTCGCCCTCGACTTCGACCGCGACGGCTGGCTCGACGTGGTCAAGACCGACTACCGCGGCGGGCCCGTGCAGATCCTGCGGTCGCGCTGCGGCGCCGAGGCCTGGGTCACCGTCCGCCTCGACGCAGCCCCGCGCGCCGTGCACGCCGTGGGCGCGCGGGTCGAGATCCACCTGCCCGACCGCACGCTCACCCGGTGGATGCCGGCGCCGGGCAGCCAGCTCGCCTCGTCGGCGCCGCCCGAGCTCCACTTCGGGCTGGGTGACCACGACCGGGTCGACGGCATGACCGTTACCTGGCCCGACGGGCGGGTGGATGGCTTCGGGCCGATCGGCACGCGCCAGCACCTCACGGTCGTGCGCGCCGCCCTCGAGTAGATCACCGGGCCGCCCGCCCAGCGCGGCCGCTCCGTGCGCCCCGGCCCCAGCGCCGGCGGCGTCAGCCCACCCGGCGTGAGCACACCGCGCAGAAGCGCGAGTCGCCCCGGTAGACCGCCCGCCGGGCCTGGTGGCAGCCGGTGTGGAAGGTCTGGCCGCACGCGTGCGGGCAGTCCATGCGCACGTCGGGCGTGGCGTCGAGGCCGCAGATGCCACAGGGCACCGCCACCACCGCCTCTTGCTGCACCGCCTCGGCCGCGGTGGTCTCGGGCAGCGGCTCGACCGCCCCCCACCACGCCAGCCAGCCCACGAACACGCCCACCATGCCCATCACCAGGCCGCTCACGCTCTCCGAGTACACCGCCGCCACCGAGTCGCCCAAGATGACGCCCGGCAAGAAGACCATGACGAAGACCACCAAGAACAGCACGATGGCGGTGGCGGGGATGCGCAGGGCGTTGCCCAGCCCGCCCCACAGGTGGCGGGCGAGCGACAGGCAGAACAGCCCCATGGCCAGCCCCGGCAGAATGACCGTGGCGGTGCTGCGCTCGACGGTGAGGGCCGCCCCCCAGGCCAGGGCCCACAGCAGCACGCCCAGGATCGCACCCACGATGGCCAGGTTGCCCTTGCCCGCGTAGCCTTTGGTCTCGGGGTAGTCGGGGTCCTGCTCCATCACCCCCGAGCCCGCGGGCGGCTCGGGCAGCAGGTAGACCAGCTCGCCGTTGACCACCCCGAGGTCACCCAGGGTCTCGTCTTCGCGCAGCAATCGACCCCGGGCGCGCAGCCAGTAGAGCCGCCGCCGCCCATCGTCCCAGAAGGCGCCCAGCCCCGCGTCTTGCGCCACGCGATGGGTCAGGTCGCGGGCCGGCAGGTAGGTGGGCACCTGCAGGTCCAGCATGAAGCTGTCCATGTCGATGACCTGCACCCGGACCTGCACGGTCTGGTTGGGCTGAACCTGGGGACCCTGCACGCTCACGCGTCAGCTCCGGGTGGCGGGGGACGCGCTCAGCGCTGGGCCTCGACGGTCTGCTCGAGCTCTTCGCTGATGCGACCCAGCGGCTGGAGCAGTCGCTCGAAGCGATCGAACCACCGCAGCCAGACCTCGTCGCGCTGGTCGGGGGCCGGCACCTCGGAGTTCACGCGGCGCACGAACTCGGTGAAGCGCTGGATGCGCTCGATGGGCCGCGGCAGGGCGTTGTAGAAGTCGTGGGCGTAGGTGATCAGCGACCCCGCCACGCGGTAGAGCACCCGATCGGTGGTGCCCTCCTCGATCAGCAGGAACTCGGAGCTCACCAGCGCCGACGTAAACGACGTGCTCGCCAACCCCAACTCGCCCATGTTGGCCGTGCGGTAGAGGTTGTTCACGATCTTCTTGTTCACGCGGATGAACTCGACCACGCGCGGCTTGAGGTAGCTCTCGGCCGCGCGGGCCTGGCGACCGGCCCGGGGCACCGGCAGCGGCACCTGCACCATCCGGCCCAGGCGCACGTTGATCCGACAGAGCGCCACGCCATCGGCGATGGCGTCGTCGGCCGCGTGCAGCCGCGGCGCGCAGGTCTCTTTGATGCGCGCCTCCTCCTTCTCGGTGGTGTCGAAGACCGTGCGCAGATCGCCCTCGTCGGGCGCCTCGGCGTGCACCAGCCACAGCATGTACTCGCCGTCTTTGCGGGGCACCTCGAGGGGCACCGCGACCGCGTTGGGCAGCAACACGCCCTGGCCCATCTGCGTGATGCCGAAGCCCTCCTCGACCGTGGCGACGTAGCGCTCCTTCTTCTGGCTGAGCTGCACCTGCAGCCCCTGCACGATGCCGTGGCCGTGCAGGTAGAGGTTGTGTCGGTGCAGGTTGCGCCGGTGGTAGGTCTGCTCGTCCTGCAGGTCGCGGGACGTCAGGCACAGGCCCTCGAAGGGGCGCAGCCGGCGCAGCTCGGGATCGTCGGTCATCGGACGTTCTCCTCGAACTCAATCGTAAAGGTGACGTGGGCGGGCTTCTCGGTGGTCACGATCTGGGCGATGCGGCGCAGCTTGTTGACCGCCCGCTCGCCGTGTCGCTCCGAGAAGGCCTCGCGGTGCTCGAGCACCAGGGCGAAGAAGGTGGTGTTCGACCGGTCGGGTCGGGTGAGGAAGAAGCCGGCCGGCTCGTCGCGAAGGTAGCGCTCTTCGACCGTGCGGCCCCCCGCGAGGTGCATGGCCCCCAGCACGGTGGGCTTGGGCTTCTTGCGCTCCTCGATGCGGACCTGCGTGCGGGTGAGCACCTTGACCATCTCCTCGACGCCCGCGCGGGTGCCGCGGGTGCGGTACAGCCGGATCGACCGCCGCACCAGCTCGCGCTGCTCGTTGAGGCTCAGCCCCTCGTCGAGGTCGAAGCCGACCCAGCTCGCGATCCAGGGCAAGAACTGGGGGTCGGTGGCCATCGGATCGATGAGGGCTGGGATCCCGTCGATCTTCTCGGTCACCGTGGTCATGAGGTGCTGGAACAGGAAGAGGAAGCGCCGGAACTGGTCGGCGTGGTGAACCTCGACCGCCGTGGTGCGCTGCTCGTCGCGGCTGCCCCACTGGCGCGCCGACCGCTCGCTCACCCGGGCCAGGTCGCGGCGCTGGGTGGGCACGGCCCCCGAGTACAGCGCCGGCAAGAACCGGAGGTAGCTGCGAACCGGCACGTGCAGCACGATGACGTCACGCGGGTGCAGCGGGGCCACCGAGTCGTCGTCGTCGGACTGCACGACCGCCTGCACCTGCACCAGCTCTTCGGGGGCGAAGTAGCTGGCCGGACTGCCGTCGGGCATCGTGCGCTCGGCGCGCACGCGCACGGCGGAGCCCCCGGCCTGGGGCTCGATCTCAAGCTCTCGGACCATGCCCGGCGTCTCGCCACGACCGGCCTCGACCAGCTTGTAGCGCACCGGGTTGCCCAGGTGCCGCTTGAGGTAGGTGCGCGCGCTCTGCACCGGGTAGCCGATGCGGATGACGTCCTCGAGGTAGCGATAGTCGCTGGGCAGCCGCGTGGGCGGCCCGGCGTCCATGCGGGGGGCGAGCCAGTTGCTCACTCGCCCACCTCCTCAGCGCGCACCCGCACCCGACGCACCACGAACAGGTCGTGCTGGTCGAGGATGAGCTCGCGGGCGCCTTCGCCCTCGGTCCAGCCTGGGGCCGCGTTCGGCTCTTTCGCGGACTCGTCGTAGAGGTCTACGGCGACCACGTGCCGCACCTCGGGGATGTCGCTGACCATGCGCGCGAAGTCCTGCGCGTAGAGGGTGCCGGAGAAGGGCCAGCCCTCGCCGTCGAGGCCGCCGGCGTAGGGATCGAGGAAGGTCTTGATCCAGCGCTCGGCCGTCTCTTTGACCTGGATGACGTTGGCGTTGGGCCGCAGCCGCAGCTCGACGCCGACGTCGATGCGCATGAACTGGGCCAGCCGCACCACCGGGTCGACGTTGATGAGGCAGCGCCGCTTGAGGTAGCGGCTGACGTGGTCGCGCAGCCCGGCCGACAGGAAGGGATCGGGCACGTCTTCGCCGTCGCGGCGGATGGGCAGCACCACGATCTCGACCTTGCCGTCCTCTTCCATCCGCCCGTTGCAGGCCGCCCGCGCCACCTCACCCGAGGCCTCGTTGGCGATGATCTCGAAGTCGGCGCGGGTGACGGCCCGATCGCGGCTGGTGAGCACGCTCGGGGCCCGGGTGACGATCTCCTCGATGGTCTCGGCGTCGCGGCCCCCCGAGGCGGGCAGCAGGTTGGTGACCTCGAGGCTGTCGCCGTAGGTCTCGCTCACCGTGATCTCGTGCGGGCCGACGTTCCCACGCGAGCCGGGGACCACGCGGTAGGTGTCCACCGTGACGTTGTTCGACCCCACCGGCAGCATGCGCCCCCGGATGCCGTTGCCGAAGGTGAGCGTGCCCTCCACCGGGTCCACCACGTAGACGGTCGCGTCTTTGCTGGCGGTGAGCAGCTCGTCGCGATCGACCCGGCTCCAGGTGGTCTTCTCGCCGCCGTCGTCTTCGACGTAGACCTGGATGTCGGTGAACTGCTCGGGGCGCTGGAAGACGGCGCGCTCCGACTCGCCGGGGTGCAAGAAGAGCGGGCGCCGCAGCAGCTGGATGGTCTGGCCGGGCACCCCCTGGCCGCTGTAGCGCTCGGTGCGAAGCGTGTAGAGGCTGGCCGCGTCCACCGAGTTGAGCATGACGTGGGTGACGGGCGGCAGCGGGGGGATGACGTCCACCCCGCGGTCGCTGGGGAGCGCGAAGCGTCCGCGCAGCCAGAAGCCGTCGCTGGGCACCTCGGGCAGCTCGGGCAGCGGGAACTCGAGCACGCCCGACCGCGACAGGTCGTAGGACCGTCGCTCCGAGCCCTCGGCGCCGTCTTGGAAGCCCTGCAGGCGACGCCAGCCGGTGCGGCCGTGGTCGCGGGCCTCGAGGATCTCCCACTGCACGGTCACGCCCTCGGGCAAGAAGGCCTCGCCGCGGCAGCGGAACTGGATGGCGTGCCGGTTGCCCGGCGGCAGCGGCTTGTCGAACTGCAGGTAGAGGCTCTGGTTCTCCTCTTCGATCTCGACGAATCGGAAGAAGGGGTAGAACTCGGACAGCCGACCCGTGGCCTGCGTGACCACGCGGGTGAGCCGCTGGTTCTGCTCGCGAAAGTCGAGCTGGGCCACCCGGCTGGCCGGCATCGGCTGCTCATAGGTGTCGTCGCCGAGCGTCTGGTCGGCCGCCATGCGGAGGCTGTAGACCTTCAACGCGATGGGGTGCTGGTCCTTGTTTTCATCCTGGCCGGTCAACGAGGCCTTGATGAGCTCGAGCCGCAGCCAGGTGGTCTCGGTCTCGCCCACCGTGTGCCGCGCCAAGCCCTTGAGCTGGCTCTTGGGGTCGAGGCTGATCCGAACCCGGCGGCGGGCGGCGCGCTTGGCGCCCTCCTCGTCGAGCGTGCTGAACGTGAACTTGGAGTAGACCTTGTCTTCGGTCCAGACCACGCGCCACGAGTCTTCTGCCCGGTAGGTGAGCTGCAGGGCGTAGAGGTCGGCGGGCTCCTCCACCAGCTCGCCGTTCATCTCAAAGCCGATCTCGAGCTCGAGCAGCACCGGCTGCTGTCGGCGGTTCTCGAAGAGGTCCGAGCCCACGTATAGCTTGCGCCCGATGGTGGGCGGGATCACCGGCGAGATCTGGAACGGCGACCACGGGCCCTCGCCCTCGAGCAGGTCGGCGAGCCGGCGCGGGTCGTCGCCCGCCTTGAGGTGCTGCTCGACCGGACGGATCCAGTTGAGGTCGAGCTCGAGCCCCGGGATGAGCTTCTGCAGGAAGACCGTCTGGATGCGCTCGGCCCGCAGGTTGAAGCCGTCGCTGGCCATGTCGGGCAGGGGCCCCACGATGGTCACGCTGGCGGTGTCCATGCGCACCTGGTCGGGCGGGATCTCCTCCCAGATCTCGCCCCGCCGGAAGTACCAGCGGTAGTCGGGCAGGTAGCGGTTGCGACCGGCGCGCACGCCCCGATCGACCAGCGCCATTCGGATGGTCCAGCCGCCCTTGACCGGCGGCAGATCCTGCAGGAAGAACTCGAGGGTGCGGCCGCGCGGGCGCACGCTCCAGTTGTTGATCGGGCGGTCTTCCCCGCCCCGATCGTCCTTCCAGGACACCTCGAGGTCGTCTTCCATGCGGGCGGCCAGCCAGCGCTCGAAGTCGAGCCGGCCCCGAATCCACCAATTCGCCGACTGGATGGGCTCGGGCATGGTCGCGTCGCCGATCTCGAAGGGGATCGGGATCAGGCCGGGGAGCGCCGTGACCAGGGCCTGCTCGGTCATGCCCAGCTGCGTGTCCTGCTCGTCGTCGGTGACCATGGGCACCCAGCCCTCGGCGGTCGGGTACTCCCACTGGAAGAACGACGCGATCGACATCTGGCCTTCGGCGCGACGCACCAGCATGCGGCCCAGGCGGCGCCCCTCTTCGTCGGGGTCGATGTCCATCAGGCGCAGGTCGGGGTGCGCCATGTACAAGAACTGGTGGGGCGTGAAGCTGTCGGGCCCGAACTCCACCGGGTCGAGGTCGAAGAACTGCACCCCCCGACCGCCCGAGAAGGTGATGGCCGAGTCGTGGCCGTCGAATTGGGTGAACGGCAGCTCGCGCACGGCGCGGTTGCGGCCCCCGCGCACGGCCATGACCCGCGTGATGGCGCTGTCATGGACGGTCAGGCGATCGGTGGTGACGAAGTCGAGCGCCTGGTTGTCTTCTCGCTGCCGGGTGGCGCAGCGGGCGAAGGCGGGCAGCTCGACCGGGCGGCCACCGCGGGCCGAGAAGGTGAGCGGCGCGACCGCCGGTCGAGCGCGCTTGCGCTCCTCGCCGATGAAGTTCAGGAAGTGGATGTAGGTGGCGTCGGGCACCCGGTTGAGCCGGTAAATCGTCAGCTCGGTCATCCACGCGAAGAGCTGGACCAGCGTCATCCCCGGGTCTGCGTCCGAGAGGTTGGTCCACTCGGGGCAGTACTGCGGGATGAGGGCTCGGGCCTCTGCGACGATGTCGGCATAGCGACGATAATCGAGGTGGGGCGGTTTGATGGGCAGCGACGTCCGGGGGCGGTCGTGGGGGCCGGGTGGAGCGTTCAGCGCGGGGCGGCGCTGACGACGTGCTCCATGCGCTCGACCGCGCCGGTGGAGATGATCTGGTAGGCGACCTCGACGCGGATGGCGCCGGCCTCGTCCAGCGCGGCGTCCACCTGCGTCACCTCGATCCGCCGCTCCCAGCGGCGCAGCGCCTCTTCGACGTGCCGGACTGCGAGGTGGCTGACCGCCCGGGTGTTCGCCGAGAACAGCAACTCGTGGATTCGGCAGCCGAATTCAGGCAGCATCTGCCGCTCACCCGGGCGCGTACCCAGGATGATGGTGATGTTCTGGCGGATGTTTTCCTCGTACTCCGAGGTGGCCACGCGCCCGTCTGCTGGATCAAAGCGAAACGGGAAGGCCCAACCCCGGCCGAGGAACTCCTTGCGCACGGTCATGCGATTGCCGTCGTGGGAGGGAGGCTGGCCATCGTACTGCAAGCCGGCCCGCTGCGACAGGCCCCCCCCCGACCGAGCGCGGCGGCGACGGCCGTTCAGTCGCCCAGCGTATTGCTGCAGAAGGTGAATTCGGTCGTGTAGCCGGAGCGCTGGCTGACGATGTGCCGGGTGGCCATCACGTACACCGAACCGTTCTGACCCTTGGGCAAGCCCTTGAAGGTCACCATGGTGCCCGCGCGGATGCTGTCGTCGCCGTTGACGCTGGCGCTGCCGCGACAGAACTGACGCGCCATGCGCTCGAGCTCGGACTTGGCGATCGCGTTGGCCATCGCCTGGCTGCTCACCGGCACGTCGGTGACGTACGCGGTGGAGTCGCCGAAGGCGCCTGAGACCTCGGCGCCGCGCTTGCCGCCGCCGATCGAGGTGATGTCGCCGGCCGAGGCCTGGCCCACGATCTCCTTCTTCGCTGCGATGTCCCAGCCGCGCACGACCACCTTCTGCACCTGGTCCATCGAGTTGTAGGCCATCCGCATCGACCGCAAGTTGCCGCCCATGGCGATCTCCTTGCCGGCGCCGCCGAAGGTGGCCTTCTTGAACTCGAGCTTG
>JBDQIL010000088.1:0-9173 GCA_040264415.1 Myxococcota bacterium | reverse complement strand
GGCGCCCCCGCCGCGCGCCCCCCCGCCGTCGGGCGTCTCCGCGCGGGTGCCGTCGCCCGCCCCGCGCGAGGGGTCCTGTGCGGCCGCCGGGCCCGCGGGGGCCGCCGGGGGGCTCGGCGGCGGCTCAGTACACCTCGCTCGGTGCGGGCGACTGCACCCGCTCGGAGACGCCAGACGGCGTGGTGGCGCGCTGCGGGGGCGCCAGCGGCTACGGCGTCCAGATCGAGGCCCACGACCACGGCAGTGAGCTCGACCTGACGCGCGGCGGACGGGCCCTGGGCCTGCGCTACGAGGCGCCAGGCTGGATGGCCGACGTCACCGACGGCAAGATCGAGTGGCGCGCCCGCGGCGACGCCGAGCCCCACGCCCTCATCTTCCGGGTGAAGTGGGTCGACGCCTCGATCGGCCAGAACCAGCCCCGGAGCACCCTCATCGTCGCCCGCCTCGACGGCACCACGGTCTGTGAGATCGGTCGAACCGACTCGAACGAGTCCGCCAGGCAGATGGCCGACGACCCCAACCGCAGCTGCCCCTGACCTGCGGCGGCTCCCGCCACCCCTGCTCCACCCGCGGTCGCCTCCGGCCGCCTGCACCCCAGGAACCCCGCCATGGCCCCACGCTCACGCCACGCTGTCACACTCGCGCTCCCCCTCTTGGCTGCAGCCTGCAACAAGGGCGGCGACGAGATCACCTACGAAGACCTCGAGAGCGGCACCTTCGTCTCTGTGGACGACGCGGACGTGGTGCTCGTGATCGACGTCGAGGCGTCCACCTTCGCGCTGTCGGCCGTGGGCGGCGAGACGATCGACGGCACCTTCACGGCGCTCGACGAGGACGACTGGACCCAGTTCCGCTAACTCAACGGCGAGGGCCACACGCGGTTCTAGACCGTCGCGCTGTCACCGGCGGCCATCGACCTCGGCCCCCTCACGCTCGAGGAGGCGCGCCTGAGCGCCGACGGGCCGATGCTCTTCGACGCCATCGACGCCGCCGATCCCGAGTCGGTCTCTGGCTACGCTTTCACCGCGCAGTAGGCCGACGGGGGCGACCCCGTCCACCGACGGAAGGCCCGGCGGAAGTTGGCGGGATCCGAGTAGCCGAGCAGGTAGGCCACCTCTTGAATGGTGGCCTCCCCCGAGCGCAGCTGCTCGACCGCGGCTCGGTGACGCACATCGTCGAGCACGGCCCGGAACGAGGTGCCCTCGGCCGTCAGCCGCCGGTGCAGGGTGCGGGGCGTGACGTGGAGCTGGCGCGCGGTCTGATGGAGGGAGGGAAAGCCCACCCGCGTCTCGTGCAGGATCCGCTGCACCCGCGCCACCCACGACCGCCCGGCGTGCAGCCGCAGCAGCTCTCGCTCGCACATGGCGTCGGCGAGTCGGAAGGCCCGGGGGTCGGAGGTCTTGAGGGGCAGGTCGAGCATGCGATGCGACAGCGAGAAGCCCACCCACGGCTGCTCATAGCGGACGGGACACCGAAAGACCGACTCGGCGTCGGCGACATGGGCGGGGCTGGGGGTTGAGAGGGGGAAGGCCACCGACTCGAGCTCGCAGGTGCCCATCGACACGTCGGCCAGCACCCCACGGATGCTGGCGGTGACCGCCTCGAGCACGATGCCGCGGGCCTCTCCGAGGGGCAGGAGCTCGGTCAGGGTCACCCGCACCTCGGCCGGGCGGGGCTCGACCGCAAGCGCCAGGAACCCGACCCGCAGGCCGATGTAGCGCTGAATCAGAGAGAGCACCTCGCGCACGGTGCGGCTGCTCATGGCCGCGTAGCCGAGGGCGCCGTGGGCTTGCACACCCCAGCGCTCCCCCAGGCGAAGCCCCAACGCCGGCTCACCGCTGAGCGTGAGCGCGTCGACCGCGAGGCGGCCGAAGGTGGGCAGGTCCAGGGAGAACTGTGGGTCCGCGAGCTGCGCGGGGGGGACACCCGACGACGCGAGCCAGAGCTCGAGCGGGACCCCGAGGTGCTCGAGCTGCTCCGCGATGAGCCGCACGTAGGAGGCCGCGAGCAGGGGGGGATCCAGCAGCATGCGCCAAGTGTCGGGAAATGACCCCCCACTGTCAAGAAATGACCGCGTGTGGAGCGCGCCGGTGGGGCACCTTGATGTGGCCCCGTCCGCACCCCGGCCCGGAGACGACATGAACCCCCTTCCTCGCTCGCACGGATCGACCACCCCCGCTCACATCGACGGCCGCGAGGTCTCGGTCCAGCCGGGCGAGACCCTCCTGCAGGCCGCCCTGCGGGTGGGCGTCGACATCCCGAACCGCTGTCGGGTGGGGGGGTGCGGCGCGTGCCGCTGTCGCGTCACGTCGGGGGAGGTCATCGAGTTCACCGAGACCGGGTACCTGCTGAGCGCCGAGGAGCTCGACCGTGGCACCGTCCTGGCCTGCCAGAGCGCACCCGTGGGGCCGGTCACCGTCGAGATCGACCGCCCCGAGGCGACGCCTGGGGCGGTCGTCTCGCAAGAGCGCGTGACCCCCGACATCACCCGCCTCGGGGTGCAGCTCGACCGACCGGTCGCCTACCGCGCGGGTCAGTACGCGCCGGTGCGCATCGACGGGCTGCCGGGCGTCACCCGCAGCTACTCCTTTGCCGGCCCGCCGCAGGGCGACGGCGGGGTCTCGTTCTACATTCGACACGTCCCCGGCGGCCGCTTCTCGGGGCTGGTGCATCGCACCGACCTCGTGGGGCGGCGGGTCGAGGTGGGCGCGCCCGCAGGCGGCTTCACCCTGCGGGCTGGGCAGGCCCCGCTCCTCTTCGTCGCGGGGGGGAGCGGCCTCGCGCCGATCCTCGCGATGCTCGAGGCGGGGGTCGAGGCCGGCGTCGATCGGCCCGCGGTGCTTCTGTTCGGGGCCCGCACCCG
The DNA here is from genome assembly GCA_040264415.1 of Myxococcota bacterium. Taxonomy (GTDB): domain Bacteria; phylum Myxococcota_A; class UBA796; order UBA796; family UBA2385; genus M30B51. Next base: position 6,310 of record JBDQIL010000088.1, on the reverse strand, counting down.
GAGCGACCTCTACGCCCAGGCCCAGCTCGCCGCGCTGGTCGAGCGCTGGAAGGGTGGACTCACGGTCGTCCCCGTGCTGTCTCGTGCCCACGACGACCCGGACTGGCACGGCGCCCGCGGCCGGGTGACCGACCACATCGGAGACCACCTGGCGCCCGGCGCGCACGCCTACCTCTGCGGGCCACCCGGGCTGGTCGACGGCGCCAGCGAGCGGCTGCAGTCGGCGGGCGTGCCCGCGGCGCACATCCACGCCGACCGCTTCACCACCCAGGCCGACGCCGCCCCAGAGCCGAGCCGGCCGGCGGCGGGGGTGTGGGACTACGCCAAGTACGCCCTCTTCCACGTGCTGGGCCTCGTGGCGGTGGTCTCGTTGCTGGCGGGCGGCGCCGGCATCACGGTGGGCCTGGTGACCGTGGTCGGGCTCTACGTGCTCGGCGACGCATTTGGGGGGGACGACACGACGACCCCGCGGCACGCCCACCCCGAGCTGCTCACCGGCCTGCTCTGGGCCGCGCTCCCGCTGATGGCGCTCATCGCCTTCGTGTCGGTGTGGACCGTGTGCGACACCGATCCGCTCGGCTTCGGCGCGGCGCTCTCCGCGCTCACCGGCATCGACCTGCTCGCGGCGCGCGCGAACACGGGCCTCGTGCACCGCACCTCGGGGCTGGTGCTCACCATCTTGGCCAACGGGCTGGTGAGCCTCATCGCCGGCCATGAGCTGGTCCACCGCACCTGGGACCGGTGGTCGCTGCAGATCGGGAGGCTGCTCTGCGCCTTCGCCTTCGACGCCAACTTCAGCATCGAGCACGTCTACGGCCACCACCGCTACGCGGCCACCGCGCACGACCCCGCCACCGCGCCGCGGGGCCGGAGCGTCTACGCCCATGTGCTGGCCTCGACGGTCCAGGGCAACGTGAGCTCGTGGCGCATCGAGCGGGCGCGGCTCGAGCGCCGCCGGCTGCCCCTGCTGTCGCGGCACAACGTCGTCTTGCACGGCCACCTGCTGAACCTCAGCCTGGTGGGGGTGGCCTGGGCGATGGGCGGGGCGACGGCGGCGGTCTACTACCTGGGCATCGCGCTGGGCGGAAAGGCCATCCTCGAGATGGTCAACTACATGGAGCACTACGGCATGGTTCGCGACCCGGCCGACCCGGTCGCGCCGCGCCACTCCTGGAACACCAACCGGCGGGTGAGCTCGTGGGCCATGTTCAACCTCACGCGGCACTCCCACCACCACGCCCAGGGTGAGGTGCCCTTCTCCGATCTGCGGCCCTTCCCCGACGCCCCCATGATGGTCAATGGCTACCTCACCACGATGTTCCTGACGATGGTGCCGCCCCTCTGGCACCACTGGATGACGCCGAAGGTGCGCGAGTGGGACGCCGTGCATGCCAGCCCCGCTGAGCGCCGGCTCGCCGCCGAGGCCAACGCCCGCAGCGGACTCCGGGAGCTGGCGGCGCCCGCCCCGGTCCCCCGCGAGACCGCCGAGATAGGGGCCCGCATCTGAGGCCCCCATGAACAACAACGACATCCTGCGGCGGCTGCGCTTCGCCCTCGACCTGAGCGACCCGCGGCTGGCCGAGATCTTCGCCCTCGGCGGCATCGAGCTGACGCCGCTTCAAGCGCGCGCCCGCCTCGGACGCGAAGAGGACGAGGGCGCGGTGTTCTGTGAGAACGCCGAGCTCGAAGGCTTCCTCGACGGCCTCATCGTCGAGCGGCGCGGCCCCCCGCCACAAGGCCGAGGGCCGTCGCCTTGGCCCATGCCGCTCACCAACAACGAGGTGCTCAAGAAGCTGCGCATCGCGTTGAAGCTCCGCAACGACGACATCCTCGAGATGCTCGCCGCAGGGGGCCAGCCCATGGGCAAGGCCGAGCTCTCCGCGATCATGCGCCGGCCCGACCACCGGCACTTTCGGCTCTGTGGCGATCAGGCCCTCCGCAAGTTCTTGGCGGGGCTGAGCCAGCGCCTGCGGCCCGACGCCGCTGGCTGAGCGTGCCCGCCCGGGGGAGGCGCACGCGGGGCAGGCGATGGTAGGCTACAGCTGAGCAGTCGCGCCGCGAGGATCCCCACCATGACGACCATCCAGTCCGCTCTCTCGCTGCTGTGCGTGACCCTGGCGGCCGCCTGTGCGGGCGCGGGCGGCGCGGGCGCCGACTCGGCCGACGAGCCCGTCCCCACCGAGGGGGAGCTGCGCGTCCTCACCTACAACGTGGCTGGGCTGCCCGACGGCGTGAGCGGCGCGGGCGCGCCGCTCCTCGAGCGGATGCCCCAGATCGCGTCGCACCTCGACGCCTACGATCTGGTGGGCCTGCAGGAGGACTTCGACGCGGCGGGGCACGCGGCGCTGGTCGGTGAGGCCGATCACGGAGCGGTGCGCTGGTTCGATGCCCGCGTGGCCGACGACCGGGTCTACGGGTCTGGCCTCTCCCAGCTCGCCCGGCCCGACGTCGCGGCCTACGAAGAGGAGCACTACGACGGGTGCAACGGCGTGTTCGACGGGGCCTCCGACTGCCTGGCGTCGAAGGGCTTCCAGGTGCTGACGCTGTCGCTCGGTGGGGCCGAGGTGGACTTCTACAACACCCACCACGAGGCCGGCGGCGGCGACGAAGACGAGGCGGTTCGCCTGGCTCAGGTGGAGCAGGTCATCGCGTCGGCCGAGGGCCGCTCCGACGGCCTGGCCATCGTCTACACCGGCGACTTCAACCTGCACCCCGGCGACGATGAAGACCGCGCGCCCCTCGGCGCCTACGACGCCGCCGGCCTGCTCCGCACCTGCGACCTGCTCGGCTGCGCCGAGCCCGACCACATCGACCAGGTGCGTCTCCGAGACGGCGACGACATCGAGCTCGAGGCCGTGGGCTGGGCGCGGGTGACCGACATGGTCGACGCCGAGCGCGAAGACCTGTCCGACCACCCGGCCATCGAGGTCACCATTCGCTGGCGCCGCCGCTGACCGCAGGGCGCGGCCGGCGGGCTGGGGCGACGCGGCGCGCTCAACCGAAGCCCCGCGGCGTTAGCCCACGGGCATGTCGAGCTTGCCCTGCCCGCGATGCGACGCCGCGACCCTCACCGAGGTCGCCATGAACGGGGCCCCTGCGTCGAGCTGTCGTCGCTGCGGGGGGCACGCCGTGGACCGGGCGGCCCTGGGCGTCGCGGCCGACCCCGACGGGGTGCGTCGGTTGTGGGCCGCGCTCGTCGAGCGGTCTTCTCCCGGCTCGCTGCGCTGCCCGCGCTGCGCGCAGCGCATGGGGGCGGTGCGCCACCACCGCGTCGAGGTCGACGCCTGTGCGCCGTGTGGCCTGATCTGGTTCGACCCCAAGGAGCGCCGCGCCAGCACGCGCCCAGCGCCGCCCCGCGACGCCGACGCGGAGGCGGCGGCCCAGCAATTCGCCGCAGCCGTGGCCCGCGGCGTCCTCGCGTGGCCCGCAGCCCGAGGACGCACCACCGGCCGACGTCTTCGCCTGGCCCGCAGCGCGCCGCCGCCGCTTCGCCGCGGACAGGCGGGTCTCCGCAGACGGTCGGTGCCGATTGCGCCCGAAGCCCTTGCGCTCCGGGAGGGGCGTCGTGACCACCAGCGTCAGGAGGTACTCGGCGTGCTCCTTGGGGCCTTCCGTCGTGTCCAGCCCGGGGAGCCGTTCGGTCAGACGTTGAACCGGAGATGTCTATGGAGACCAGCAGTGTCGCGTGAGTTGCGCTCCTGTCGGTGCTTTCGTCGAGCGCGCCCCGCCGCCAGAGCTGCGCGCAGCTCCGCACAACTGCGCCGTTCTCGTCGAAACTGTGTCCTGAGTGTGTCCTGGAGATCGACCGGCGCAGACGGCGCGCGAGCGCAGCGACGCGGGCCTCGGAACGGCGCTCACATCGGGTCGACTGGGGCGAGCGCCCGCCGCATGGGCGCCCCACGGACCCGTCACGGGGCTGTCGTCTGGAGTCGCCTGCGGCTGAGCGCCCTGGTACCGCGGTGGGCTCCCAGCCGGCGTCAGCGTCCGCGCAGCCGCGCCTGGATCCGGGCGGTGGCTTCTGCGAGGGGATCGCTGGCTGCATCCGGATCTCCAGCGGGCGTCGGCCGCGCGGGTCGCCTGCGCCGCGATGACCGTCGGCCCTCGCCCTCCGGGTCGGCCTTCGCGGTGGCCTCCTGTCGGCGCTGGACCGCGTCGAGCCACGCCTCGAGCTTGGCCACGACCCACCGGCGTCGCTTCCGCAAGGCGCCCGGCCGAGATACCACGGTGGCCGCACCCGCGGCTTCTGGGGGCAGCACGGCCATGAGTGCGTAGAGCTGGCTCTCTGAGGTGCCGAGGTGGTCCGCGACCGCGGCGTTGGTGGCCAGGTGAGTCGGGGCAGGCGAGGGGAGGGCTGGTTCGTCCCGCGCTTGCGGCGTGTGATTGGCCGGCGGGTCGGTGGGATCTGCGGCGCCGACGGCGAGGAGGTCGAGGGCCTCCCAGGTCGAGATGAACCGGAGCGTGGCGCGTCCCTGCTGGTGCTGCTCGCCCGCGTTGCGGTCGTCGACCAGGTAGACGACCAGGGGTGCGCGGCGGTCGATCATGCGGCTTGGCGTGCCCGGGAGAGTGCCGAGGCGGGAGTCGGAGCGGGGAGGGCCGGCGAAGGTGATGTCCCAGAGTGGAGTCGGCGGGGCGCGCATGGTCGAGGTCCTCGTTGGGCGGTGACGGGACGAGAGGGCTGATGCACGGGGGGCCCTCGGGTGGCGGGTCGAGGCGGCCCCGGCCTCGTCATCAGAGTATCTCCGCCGGTGCGTGCGCAGCGCAGGACGGGGTGGGCCCTCGCGCCGTTGCCGCCGATGAGGATAGGGCCGGGCGAGTGCGGCTCCCCCCGACGGCCGGCCTCGAGCCTGCTCAGCTCCGACCGCTCGCCCCCCCGTGCATGGCGCGCTCGTCGAAGGGGTCGGCTCGGCCTCGTGTTTGACGTCACACCCGGCGAGGGGTGCCGTCCAGACGCCAGAGCTCCACCGGAGGGACCCCCGCGGGCAGGTGTTCGTTGACGATTCCGAGCACGATGCCCAGCCGGCGACGCACCTCCACCGATGGAGGGTGGGCCCCCCAGGCGACCGCGACCCGGAGCTCCGCTCTCAGCCGTGGCAGTCCGTGTGGCGACATTCCGAGTCGCTGCCGTGCCTCGATCAGCGCCTGCAGTTCAGGGAGCACGGCCGGCGCGGCACCGGCCCACTCCCACGCGTAGCGGAGGGCCTGGAGAGGCGCGTAGTAGAGGTCGTCTGCCCCGCCCCATTTCACCTCGATGAGCGTCAGGCGCCCTTCCAGGTCGACGGCGATGGCGTCGATCTCGTTGCCGGACTTCTTCTCCTCCAGCCGCCTCCAGCGCTCCGGGATGGCTCGGATCCGGTCAGCGGCCTCCGTGACACGTGGGTGGGGGGCGGTGCCACCCCCGACTACAGCCTCCCGGTCGAAGGCGGTCCATGGAGAGGACTGCGCGAGCCAGCCCGCCTGAACCGCGCCCTCCTTTCGCGTGAACCGCGGGTTGACCTCCACGTCGCGGAGGTAGCCCGCGAGCGCCTCCCTCAACCCATCCTCGTCCAGCCTCCAGCGCCGCATCAGGGGCTCCGCGCAGGCCTGCGAGGCGTAGGTCTTGTGGGCACTCAAGGTCACGAACGGCGGCCGGAAGCGGGCGACCAGCAGCCGCGTGAGACCGCAGTACAGCATCACTTCGTCCTTCTCGCGGAGCTGTACGTCCAGCGGGAGGCCGTGGACCCGCCAGGCTTCGCGGAGCGGCGCGAGCAGCCCCCGTTGGAGACACGCCTCCAGCGCAGGAGATGGGGCGCGGGCATAGCGGGCCGTGGTCATTGGGTCTCCAGGAGGTAGCGGCGGCGCATCTGTATTGCCCCAGCCGGAACCGGACTCCCCGCCCAGCCGCTTACGGAGCGGCACCAGCAGAGCCCATGCCCAGGAAGAAGCGCCGGTCGTTCACGGCGGCTCAGAAGGCCGCCATCCTCCAGCGCCACCACGTCGACAAGGTCCCCGTCAGCCAAGTCCGCGAAGAGGAGGACCTGCAGCCCAGCGTCTTCTACGACTGGCAGAAGCAGGCCTTCGGGAACCTCGAGCCCGCCCTGCAGTCTCCCGGGCGGCCGGGCGCGAAGGAGAAGGCCTTGGACGCTGAGAACGAGAAGTTGCGGGCCCGCCTTGCCCGCAAGGACCACGTGATGGGGATAGTCGACTCAAGGCCCCTTATCAGAAATCGCCCGTTAGCGACTGCCGTGGCCGAGGCGGCGCGCGCGCCGTTGACGCCCTTCGCGGGTCCGCTTTCCCCGCCTGAAGGCCCGGCAGCGTTCGAATTCTGTTCATC
>JBDQIL010000087.1:0-9199 GCA_040264415.1 Myxococcota bacterium | reverse complement strand
GGGGGGGGGCCGCTGCCCGACCCCGAGCGCGACGAGGTGCTGTCGCGCTTCCGCCCGGCGTCCCACGCCGACGCCCTCGACCTGGTCGAGCGATCGTTCAGCGGCCTGCGCGGCCCATCGCGCCACGTCGCCGCGATGCTCGCCCGGCGAAACCTCACCCAGCCGACCGTCCGGGAGGTACTCGATCGCCTCGATCGCTCGGACGACCTCGACCCGGGCGACCTCGCGCGCCTGAAGATGCCGGTCGAGCTCTGGTGGGGCACCGCCGAGCGCGCCCTCTCGGAGCGGCAGCTCGATTGGTTCGAGACCCACCTGCCGCCGCACGCCGCCGTGTACCGTCCAGACGGGTGGGGCCACGCGGCCTTCCGCGAGCGGCCCGCCGAGGTGGGTGACGCGCTGCTCGAGTTCTTGCGGCGGCTGTGACGGCACCTCCGCGCGAGCAGGCGACCGGTTAGCGACAGGCTCCCTCCCGCCGCCGAGAGCCCCCATGACGACGGACGCCCCGCTCACCTGGATCGACGCCGCCGCCGACCTGGCCATCGAGAACCACCAGCGCCACAAGGCGCCCGGCGAGCCCATCATCTGCGCGTCGGGCGTGAGCCCGTCCGGGCCCATCCACCTGGGCAACCTGCGCGAGATCTTCACGGCGCACTTCGTCGCCGAAGAGCTCCGCCGCCGCGGCCTGCCGGTCGAGCACATTCACAGCTGGGACGACTACGACCGCTTTCGCAAGGTGCCGGCCGGCGCGCCCGAGTCGTGGTCGCAGTACCTGGGGCGCCCGCTGAGCGAGGTGCCCGACCCCGACGGCGTCTACCCCTCGTGGGCCGACAAGCACATCCACGAGTGCGAGACCGCGCTGGCCCGCCTGGGCGTGACGATGCGCGGCATCCGCCAGTCGGTCGAGTACAAGCAGCGCCGCACCTATGTAGACGCCATCGACGACTGCCTCCGGCGGCGCGGCGAGATCTTCGACGTGCTGGCGCAATACCAGACCGAGAAGCTCCAGACCAAGAGCGTGGAGGAGCGCCGGGCCGAGTTCTGGCCGCTGCGGGTCTACGACCCCGACCTCGGCACCGACGACACCACCGTCGAGTCCTACGAGCCCGACGGACGCGTGGTGCGCTACCGCATCGACGCCACCGGAGAGGCCCGCAGCTTCTCACTGAACGAGGCCTGTCACGCCAAGCTGGTCTGGAAGGTGGACTGGCCGATGCGCTGGCGCCACGAACGGGTCGACTTCGAGCCGGGGGGGCCCGATCACTCGGCCCCGGCGGGCTCGTACACGGTCGGCACCCAGCTCGCGCCGCTCCTCTTCGATTGGGCCGCGCCGGCCTACATCCAATACTCCTTCGTCGGCTTCGGCGGCGCCGCCAAGATGTCGTCGTCGGCGGGCGCGGTCCCGACGCCGGCCTACGCCCTGCGCTTCATGGAGCCGGTGCTGCTGCGCTGGCTCTACCTGCGGCGCAAGTCCACCTCGAGCTTCGACATCTCCTTCGGCACCCAGATGTGGCGCGCCTACGACGAGCTCGACGCGCTGCAGCGCCGGGTGGCCAAGGGCGCCGCCAACGAGGTCGAGGTGCGCACCCTCGAGCGCACCCTGGCGACCTCCGTGGGGCCGACGGAGCAGCCCGCCGTCTCGGTGCCCTTCCGCACGCTGTGGACCGCCATCGACGTGTCGGGGAACACCCCGCGGCTCATCGCCCGGATCTTGCGCGACAGCTTTGAAGACGACGCCCTGCCCGACGACGACGACGCCCTGTTGGCCGCCGTCGAGCCGCGCCTGTCCTGCGCCCAGAGCTGGCTCGACGAGTATGTCCCCGAAGCGGATCGCATCATCGCCCGCGAGACCTTCGATCCCGAGACCTGGGCGAGCCTCGACGACGTCCAGCGCGAGATGGTCGGCGCCTTCGTCGCGCGGCTGGGCGACCAGCGCTTCACGCTGAAGGCGCTCGAGGCGCTGGTCTACGGCGTGCCCAAGCTCCACATGGGGCTCGAGATGGCCGACAAGCCCACCCCCGAGGTCAAGAAGCTGCAGCGGTCCTTCTTCATCGCCCTGTACCGGCTCATCCTGAGCCAAGACCGGGGCCCGCGGCTGCCCACCCTGCTGGTGAGCCTCGGTCCCGACCGGGCGGCCGCCCTGCTCACCCCCTGAGCGGCCGCGCGGGCGCTCCTGCGCCGGCGCCGGTCTCTGCGATGGTCGCGCGTGAGTCCGCGTGAGCCCTGCGCTCACGTAGACTCATTTGGGTGCTGCCCGCGGCCTGCGCGTGACGGCGCTGTGAGTCTTTGCGAACGCCGGGCGGGGTCCCCCGGATCTCGGGATAGGCTGACTTCCTGGCGAATCCCGGAGAGACCGGTGACCGTACGTGAGAAGCTCTGGAAGCAGGCAGAGGCCGAGTCCTTCGACCTGATCGTGGTCGGCGGCGGCATCATTGGCTGCGGCGCGGCCCGCGACGCCGCCTTGCGCGGCCTCAAGGTGGCGCTGATCGAGGCGGTGGATCTGGCCTCTGGCACGTCCTCTCGCTCGTCGAAGCTGGTCCATGGCGGCCTGCGTTACCTCGAACAGCTCCAGTTCGGGCTGGTCTTCGAGTCGGTGAGCGAGCGGCAGGTGCTCCAGCAGATCGCGCCGCACCTCGTGCACCCGCTCGGCTTCCTCTTCCCCATCTACGACCACTCGCCGGTGTCGCTGTCGAAGCTGCGGCTGGGGCTGATGGTCTACGACGGCATGAGCCTCTTCCGCTCGCCGAAGGTCCACCGCTACCTCAACCGGCGCAAGATGATCGACCAGACGCCGGTCTTGAGCGAAGACGCGCTGCAGGGTGGGCCGCTGTACTACGACTGCATGACCGACGACGCGCGCCTCACCCTCGAGACGGCGCTCGACGCCGAGAAGGCTGGCGCCACGATCGTCACCCACGCCCGCGTTCAGCGCTTCTTGCGCGACGACGGGGGCCGCATCACCGGCGTGCGGGTGGCCGACAACCTGGGCCCGTCCGGCTCCGAGCGGGTGATCGACGTGCGCGGCGCCACCGTGCTCAACGCCACCGGCCCGTGGACCGACTCCGTGCGCGACGGCGAGGGTCCCCCGCTCCTGCGCACCACCAAGGGCGTCCACATCGTCGTGCAGTCTTCGCGGCTGCCCCTCGAGCACACCGTGGTGGTGCTGCACCCCGATGACGGGCGCGTGATGTTCGTCATCCCGTGGGGCACCGAGACCTACATCGGCACCACCGACACCGACTACGAGGGCGACCCCCGTGATGTCGCCGCAGACGGCGAAGACATCCGCTACCTCCTCGAGGCGGTCAACGCCTACTTCCCCACGGTCGATGTCGTCCCCGACGACGTCATCTGCACCTGGGCCGGCCTCCGTCCGCTCATCCGGCAAGAGGGCATGGACGAGTCGGCGGTGTCTCGCGAGCACAAGATCCTGGTGGACGACGACGGCCTCATCACCATCGCAGGCGGCAAGCTCACGACCTACCGCCGCATGGGAGACGAGGTCATCACCACCGTCGTCGGCGAGATGAAGAAGGCCGGCCACGCGCCCGCCGAGCTGCGCGTCATTCACACCGACCGTGAGGCCCTGTTGGGCGCGGTCGGGTGGCCCGAGTGCGACGCGCTGCCGCAGCTCACCGCGCTCATCCACGAGGCCTGCGACGGACGCCTCGATGACGACGTCATCGCCCATATGGCCGGCCGCTACGGCATGCGTGCGGTCGAGCTGGCTCGGTACACCCTCGCCGACCAGGCGCGCATGGAGCGGCTGGTGCCCGGCCGGCCCGAGCTGATGGCGCTGGTCGATTGGGCCGTGGAGCACGAGCTGGCCTGCACCGTGAGCGACGTGATGACCCGGCGCACGCAGCTGTACTTCCGCGACGTCGATCAGGGCCTCGGGGTGCTCGAGCGCGTCGGCGCGCGCATGCAGCGCTTGCTGGGATGGACTGACGTCGAGCGCGGCTTCTTCTGCGACGAGTACGCCGACGAGGTGGCCCTGAGCCGCCGTTGGCAGGCCGAGCACGCCGACGCTGTGGCGGCTCACGCCGCCGCCCAGGCCGCGACCTTGCGGCCCGTCGAGGCTGCCCCGCCCGCGGCCGAGGCGGGCTGAACATCGCCCAGCCTCGCCACCAGGCGCTCGTGCGGCTGGGCTACGACGGCGACGGGTTCTACGGCGTGACCCTTCAGCCAGACCGGCCCACCGTGGCCGCGGCGCTTCACGCGCGCGTGCTGGCGGCCGCCGGGACCCGCGCCCGCGCCTTGCACTTCGCCGCTCGCACCGACAAGGGGGTTCACGCCGAGGACAACCTCGCGACCTTCTGGCTCCCCCGGTCCGTCGAGGTCTCGGGCGTCCTCGCCCGCATGTGCGCGCAGCGCCCCGACGGCTTGCGTCACCTCCGCGCCGACTGGGTGGCGCCGTCGGTCTTCGCCCGCGGCATCTCCACCGGGAAGCGGTACCGGTATCGGCTGCAGACCGGGGTGACCGCGGCCCCTTGGCGTGGCGACCGCTGGCGCATCGCGCCGCGCTTCGACCCGGAGCGGGCGCAGGTGGCCGCGGCGGCGCTCGTCGGCACCCACGACTTTCGCAGCTTCTGTGTGCGGCACCCGCCCACAGCGCCGTCGCAACGCACGCTCACGCGACTCACGGTCACGCCGGCCGGCCCGGAGCGGTGGGATCTCGTGGTCGAAGGCGACGGCTTTCTGCGACGGATGGTCCGCATCCTGGCCGGCACCCTGATCGAGGTGGGGGTGGGCCTTCGACCGGCGTCCTCGATGCCCGACCTGATCGCGGCCCGCGACCGGGAGGCCGCCGGGATCCTCGCGCCTGCGCACGGCCTCACGCTCGAGCGCGTCTTCACGGGACCCATCGAGTGCCCGCCCGGCCCCCATTGATTACCTCCGACCTGAGAACCTCCTCTCGCTCCTGCTGAGGGCCGCGGTCGCCGGCCCCCCGGCGGCGCCCGCCTGTGACACCGAGAGCCCGCTGGAGCGGGGCGAAGTGGCGGTCTAGGTGCTCACGGCTGCGCCCGGCCCGCGGCCGTACTCCTACTTCGGCCACACGGCGCTGTGGTTCCGCAGCCAGCCGCTGAAGCTCGACCACGTCTGGGAGTACGGGGTGGTCGACGATCGCTCGGGGGAGCCCCTGGTCAACGTGCTCATGGGCACCCTGATGACCGGCTGGGCGGTCGATCCGCTGCCGCGCGACCTGCCCCGCTACCAGCGAGAGTCTCGCACCGTGCTCGCGCAGCGGCTGGCGCTGCCCGCAGACACGCGCGCCGTGCTCCAGTTCGAGCTGGCGCACATCCGCCGCTCAGCAGACGACTTCGACAAGCCCTTTCATTGGGCCGAGAACAACTGCACCACGCACCTCCGCGATGTGCTCGACGAGCAGCTCGGCGGATCGCTGGCCGAGGCGCTCGAGGGCCCCGCCCCCCTGCCGCACCGCCTCGAGGTGCAGCGACACCTCGCCCCGCAGGGCTGGGCGTGGTTCGGGCTGCACTTCCTGGGCGGCGCGGTCATGGACGCCCCCCGCAGTCGGTGGGAGTCGGCCTTCTTGCCCATCCGCCTCTACGAGGCCCTCGACCGCGCGACGCTGCGCTGGCCCGACGGCTCGGAGCGCCCGCTGGTCGCCGAGGTCTGCACCCTGAATGCCGGGGAGTACGGTTTCCCCGCCGAGGCTCCCCCCCAGCGCACCGCCCCGCTGTGGGCGCTCGGCGGTCTCGGCGCTGCCCTGCTCGGCGGCCTGGGCTGGCTGAGCCCCAGGCGACCGGTGGCGCGGGTGGTGGGCGGCGGGCTGGTGGCCCTGTGGGGTCTCCTGCTCGGCATCTTGGGCACCGTGCTGGCGGTGCTCTGGGCGGCGTCTGGGTGGTGGGGGTGGAGCCCGAACCACAACCTCCTCTTGGCCAGCCCAGAATCGTTCTCGCTGGTCGCGCTGGGGATCGCCTGGGCCCGCGGGCGCTCGCCGCGCTGGGCGGGTCCGGCGACCGGCGCGCTGTCGGTCGGGGTCCTGGGGGCCCTGGGCCTGTGCTTGCTTCCGAGCTGGACCCAGGAGGGCCTCGATCTGGTCGGGCTGGTGGGCTTGCCCACCGTGGCCTCGCTGGTCTGGGCCCAGCGCGCGGGGCCCGCGGGGTAGCGGGTGCGGGTGCGGGTGCGGGTGCGGCTCTCCTACTGACCGTCGCGGCGGATCTGTCTCGAGAGCGTCTCGAGCATCGACAGGGTGAGCCCCCACACCCGTCGCCCCGCTATCCGGCGCTCGGGGAAGGGCAGGGGGGCCGGCAGGGCGCCGATCCGGCGCGGAGCCCACCGTCGTCGGCCTCGGATCGCCTCCATGGGCACCCAGAAGGCGGCGGCGACCTCGTCGGGTGCCGCCACGACGGCGTCGCCTTGGTGGGTGAAGACGAAGGCCGTGAGCGACATGCGCGCGAGCCCGCGTGGGGCGACCGTGCGAAGGGGCCGAAGCTGGCCCAGAGGCGCCCCCACCCGCAGCCCGACCTCCTCGCGGAGCTCTCGGCGCGCGGTGGCGGCGAGGTCTGCGTCTCCGGGCTCGGCCAGGCCGCCGGGCAGCGCGACGTCGCCCGACCAGCGTCGGCCCGGCTGCCGGGTCCGCTCGATCAAGAGCACGTAGAGGTCGTCGGGTCGGGGCGAGAGCACCATGGCGACCGCGGCGGCGCGGGGGGCCGGCCGTGGCGCGGGCGGCGCAGGGTCGGCGAGCGACCGGGCCAGGGCGGCGAGGCGGGGATCCGAGCCAGAGGGGGACATCGCCTGACCGTAGCCCGCCGTTCGGGTAGACCGAGGCATGTCCCGACTCGCCGCCCTCTTGCTCTGGCTCGCGCTGATCGCCGCACCCATCCTGGGGCCCGACGCCCGCGAGGACGTCTGGCCCTGGGTGCGCGACCTGTGCACCGGGCGCTGGGGGGCCACCGAGCCCTGGGTGGTGGCGCACTTCCTGTCCATGGCCATCTGGCCCACCTGGCTCATCCTGCTGCTGCGCGAGCGGCTGCGCGCTCGGCCGGTGCCCGCGGCCCCCTTCGCCTTCGGTGGCTTCTGCCTCGGGGCCTACGCCCTGCTGCCGTGGTTCGTGCTGGGTGGGGTGGGGCAGCCGGCGCGACCGTCCCCGTGGGCCCACCGCGCCACGCGCCCTCTCGCGGCCGGGGGGCTCGCCGTGGCGGTCGCGCTGACCGGCTGGGCGCTGCGGGCAGGCGACCCCGGCGCCTGGGCCGAAGTCGCCCGCACCGACGGCTTCGTGTGGACCATGACCGCCGACTTCGGGGCCTTCTGGCTGGCCGCCGTGGCGGTCTCTCGCCGGCGGGGCGGCCGGTGGGCCCTCACGCTGCTGCCACTCTTCGGGGCGGGCCTCTACCTGCTCACCGAGCCGACCGAGCCGGCGGGTTAGGCGGTCGCTCTCCCCGGAGGTCCCCATGGCGGGTGGCAGCAAGGTCGCGGTGTATGGCGCCATCGCCGCGAATTCGATGGTGATGGTCGCGAAGTTCGTCGGCTTCGTGGTGACCGGATCGGGCACGATGCTGTCCGAGGCCATCCACTCGGCGGCCGACGTCGGAAACCAGTCGCTGCTCATCGTCGGCATGCGCCGCTCCCAGCAGCCCCCCGACGACGACCACCCCTTCGGCTACGGCCGCGACGCCTTCATCTGGGCGCTCATGAGCGCGGTGGGCATCTTCTTCGTGGGCTGCGGCGTGACCGTGGCGCACGGCGTCCACACGCTGCTGGCCGAGCACCACGAGGTGGGTCCGCAGGCGCTCAACATCGGCATCCTGCTGTTCGCGCTGGTGGCCGAGGGCGCCAGCCTGGGCCTCGCCGTGCGCGGGCTGTGGCGCGAGGCCCAGGCCCGCTCGATGGGGTTCTGGAAGCACGTCAACACCACCGACGACCCCTTCGGTGTGGCCGTGCTGCTCGAAGACTCGGCGGCTGTGCTCGGCGTGCTGCTGGCCCTCGCCGCGGTGGTGTTGGGCGTGATCACCGGCGAGACCTACTGGGACGGCATCGGCTCGCTGGTCATCGGCCTGCTGCTCGGCTTCGTGGCGCTCTTCCTCATGCAGAAGAACCGGGCGATGCTCATCGGCCGATCCATCTCTCCCCGCGACCGGGCCAAGCTGCGCGACATCCTCGAGAACGACGAGGCGGTGGAGAAGGTCGCGCTGGCCCGGGCGGTCGTGGCGGGCGCCGACAGCTGGCGGATCTCGGCCGAGATCGAGCTCGATGGACACCACCTCGCCAAGAAGTGGCTGGCCGACAAAGACCTCACCGAGCTCCAGCAGGAGGCGGGTGACCCCGAACGCTTCGGGGCCTTCTTGGGGGAGTTCGCCGACGACATCGTCGAGATGACAGGCGATGAGGTCGATCGCATCGAGGCGCGCATCCGCGAGGCCATCCCGCGCGCCCGAAATGTAGACCTCGAGGCGGACTGACCGTGAGCGCGAGAGTCATTGTATAACCATGGCTCACGGGCGATTGTTGCGCTACTCTTCGCCGCTCATGAGCCCACGCAGGAGCTGTTGGGGCTCGGCGCGGAGCGTGACGGCCGCGGGGCCGCCGGGCTCGGGGTCTTGCACCGGAACGGTGACCGTGAGCTGTTCGGGCAGCGCGCCAGCGGCGAGGTCTGAGAAGAGCTGACCCAGCAGCGCTGGGCCCCGCGCTTCGATCGCCGCTCGGTCGACGTGCAGGCCGCCCGGGGCGTCGACGCCGGTCTCCACCAGCTCTTGCAGGGTGCGGGTGAGGGCGGCCCGCAGCTCGGGCGGGACCGCGGGCGACGGCGGGGTGGCGCCCTCACCCGCTGGGGCGCCCACGCCGGGCAGCTGCGCGTAGTGCAGGAGCGCGCGGGCGCGGGCGGCCCGCAGGGTGGTCCCGTCGAGCGCGACGCCGTCGCTGTCGAGGTGCTTTCGAACCATCGCGGCCAGGACCGCTGCGGCGCCCCGATCGTCGGTGGGGCGCTCGGCTGCGGTCAGCTCGACCCCGATCGCAGCCGGGTCCTCCTTCGGCCAGGGCACCGTGAGCCCCGTGAGCAGCGCGTCGAGGCTGATCCCCGAGCGAGCACCGACCACGGTGGAGGGGACCGTCGAGGTGTCGAGGATGGTCCAGGAGGACCAGCCCCAGGGCCTCGCTTCGTTCTTGAAGTCGAAGCCGGCCGCGGCGCGCTGGACCTGCGGAAGGCCCACGCCGGCGATGGGCTCGACCTCGGTGTCGGGGG
>JBDQIL010000086.1:0-9206 GCA_040264415.1 Myxococcota bacterium | reverse complement strand
GGGCTGTACCGCGCCGATGTCCGCTCGGTCGGGGCGCTGTTCTTCGGCGCCCGGTACACGCCAGCGTCGCCCTGGTCGGCGCGCGTCGGCTTCGCTCACCACCATGAGGTCGCCGACGAGGTGCTCTTCGAGACCCCGCTGGGGGCCGTCGCGGGCACGGCGCCCGGCATTCGCCACCGCAGCGGCGTCGAGCTGGGTGGGGGGCGCCACTGGACCCTCTCGGGTCCCTGGGAGGACGGGCGCGTGGGCGTGCAGCTCGAGGGCGCGGCGGCGTGGCTGGCCGATCCGCGGGGGCCGTCGGTCTACGGCTTCGTCGACCTGCTGTTGACGGTGGACGCGGGGCCGCGCCTCGCCCGCTGACGTCGGCGCAGCGGGGCCATGAGCAGCCCGCCGAGGGCGGCGAGCGCGAGACCTGCGGGGCCGCCCGCCGCGCTGCAGCTGCGCTGGGTCTCGGCTGCGGGGCGCAGCACCTCGAGGGTGGGCCCAGTGAGCAGGCGCACCCCGTCGTCGATCTCGATGGCGTGCGCTCCGAGGGGGGCGTCGTTGGCCACCGCGACCTGCACCGCCACGGCGTCGCCGTCGACCTCGACCTGCTCGACCACCACACCCGGCCCCAGCCAGACCTCGGGGGCGTCGCTCGAGAGGCCGCCCGCGGTCTCGAGGATCACGGTCGCGATCGCGCCCCGGCGCAGGCGGTCGGGCGTGGCGGAGCGCACCCGGGGGCGGTCTGCAGCGGCGCGCACGACGAAGGCGTCGGCGCTCGTGAGCGACTCGTCGCCACTTCGGAGGGTGAGTTCGCGGGGCCCGGTGGTGGCCGCGGCGTCGATCTCGATGGTCGCCAGCAGGGTGCCCACGTCGCGGACCTCGAGGTCGCGCACCGTCACCCCATCGCCCAGCCGGAGCGAGACCTGTCCCGCGGTGAGCAGGAGGTTCTCGCCGGTCACGACCAGGCGGAGGACGTCGCCCCCCCACCCGGCGTCCGGCTGCGGGGGATCGACGCGGGGCACCGCTGCGTCGATGGCGATGGCCGCCGAGGCGTCGCCTGCGCGGACGCCGAGCGGCGTGTCGAAGATCGCCTCGACCGCGAAGCGCGGCGCCCCATCGACGAGCGGCGCGAGGGCCGTGGTCTCGGTCACCTCGGCGACCACCTCGTTCTCCCGGAGGACCGCGTAGGAGAGCACCGGGTAGGGCGCCACGGGTGCCTGCCAGGAGAGGCGCACGGTGGAGGCCGCGACCGCGCCGCTGGGGCCCTGGAGGTCGGTCGGGGCGGCGAGGTAGGTGCGAAAGCTGTGCGGCGCGGTCTGGGCGAGGTTGTCGGCGTCGTCTCGGGCCTCGATGTGCCAGTCGACGCTGGTGTCGGGCTCGCGGGGGGGGAGGTCGGCCGTCCAGGCGGCGCCCACCTCCGCCATCTCCACCACGCCCGCGCCGCCCGCGTCGTCCACCCACACGACCGTCGCGGTGGCCACGCCGCGGTCGTCGTCGATCTCGGCTTCGACGTGTGCGCCCTCCGCGAGGTCTTGTCGGTCGCTGGGGGCCTCGAGCACGACCACGCGGGGGGGCGCGGCGTCGCCGTCTACCAGCTCGGCGGCGCCGAGGTACCAGCCGTCGTCCACCACGGCGAGGTCGCTGCTCAGCCGGAGGCGCACCGAGACGGGGTCGCCCAGGCCGCGCAGGTCGAACCAGGAGGTGGTCCACTCCCCCGAGTGGCCCTGGAACCCCTGGGGGACCGGGTAGCCGTAGATCGGCTCGACCGGCAGCCACGCCCCGCCGTCCCAGACCTCGACCACGCCGACGTCGCCCGCGCCGGTGGCGTCGATGGCGTACCAGTGGGTGAGGCCCAGCGCCGGCGCGGCGAGGCCGCCCACCGAGAGCGGCGGCAGCTCGAGGGTCTCGCTGGCGTCGTTGAGGTAGTCGCCCGCGAGCACGGTGCCCCAGGCCGCGTCTCCGCCGAGTCCAGCGCCGGGCCCGCTGTCGACGACGCCCCACTGCCACGAGGTGCCCACGTCTCCACCCGGAGAGAGCGCGCCGGCTCCGGCGGAGAAGTCGAACTGCTGCACCGTCTCGGCGGCGGGGGCCGGGAGGCCCAGCGTGAGGAGCAGGCGGATCACCGGGCGAGCCCGGTGTCGCGGCCGGCCGAGGCTCCCACCACGTAGGACATGCGCACCGCGGCGTCGGGTCGTGGCGCGACGTCGAAGACCAGGGCGGGGGCAGCGCGGTCGATGGACCAGCCCTCGAGCTGGCGCGCGCCGTCGAGCCACACCCGCTCGCTGCCCGGCTCTGGGACGGCCTGGAGGGGAAATCGGGAGGGCCACTCGGCCGAGAGCGCGCCCACCTGCTCGAGCACCGGGCCCAGGTTGGGCGCGCAGATGCTCGCGCTGGCGCCTCCGGTCGCGGCCGCAGCCGCGAGGTACCGCTCGCCGGGGACGGCCACCCCCAGCTCTCCCACGCAGCCTGTCTGGGCGTCGCCCACCACGGCGCTCAGCAGCGCGGAGCGGCCGGTCGCGTTCGCCTCGTCGGCCATCTGGTCGGTGAAGGTGGCGACTGGATCGTCGCCGAGCACGCTGTCGCTCTCGTCTTCGCCGTCGGAGAAGATCACCACATGCAGGGCCGCGCCGGGGCGCCGAAAGCCGCGGTTTTCCGTGGTCTTGAGGGGCTGGCTGAGCGCGAGGGCGGCGGCCCCCAGGCCCCCCGCGGGCTCGGCCCCGTCGGCGCTGACCTGCGCGGCTTCGGCCAGGGCGTCGACCGGGTCTTCCAGGCCGGGCGCGATGATCCAGGGGTTGCCCTGCAGGCGCCCGGCGTCGGCCGCCGTCAGGTCGGTGGTCACCACGCCCACCTGCCACGAGAGCTCTGCGGCGTTGAGGGCGGCCACGAAGGCGTCAGCGGCGTCGGCGAGGGCGGCCAGCTCGTCAGCCATGCTGGGGGTGTCGTCCACCACCCACAGCACGTCGACCGCGGGCAGGGCGGCCTGCTCCCACGACTCCTCGACCCGGAGCGGGGGGGCTTCCGGATCGTCGCGCCCCTGCAGGAAGAAGTCCGAGCAGCCCGCGGCCCCCAGAAGGGGGACCACCAGCGCGGCGGACATCGCCGTTCGCGGGCTTCGCAGCGGGCACCTCGCAGCCTCAACACCCCGGGCCGCCGAATCGTCCGGGCCGGCCCGCAGGCCAGTCTCGCAGGCGCGGGCCCTGGCATCAAGGCGGCTCAGCGCCGCGCGCCGTGTTCGCCGGGGATCCACTTCCACGCCTCGACCGCGGTGACGAACTCCCCCTCGGCGTCGAGGCGCAGCAGGCGAAGGCGGCGGTAGCCCCGCTCGTGGTTCAGGCGGTACGCGCGGTGGGTCGCCAGCCACTCGCCGACCACGGGCTGAAATCCGAGGTCGGCCAGGGCGAGATCGCGGCGAGACGGCTCGGGGAGCGGGACGAGCACGTAGTAGATGCGGTCGTCGAGCACCCGGAGCGTGCCGCGCTCGAAGCGCAGCTCGTCGCCCTTGCTCGACGGGAGGGCCTCGGTGGCCTGCAGGCTTCCCAGCTGCTGTTGGACGATGCCGCGGGCCTCTCGGAAGCTGCGGCCGCCGATCCAGTTGGCGTCCACATAGATGTGGTCGGGCTTCTCGTAGAGCTCTGGGTTGGCGGAGCGGGCGGCCGCGTCGACCGGAGCGTCGTCGTCGGGCGCGGCGGCGGGCTCTGCGAGCAGCCGCTGCTCGGGCACCCCTTGGAGCACGGGCTCTCCGCAAGCGCACGCGACCAGCAGGCAGGGCAGGGCGGCGGACAGGCGCATGGGCTCCGGCGGAAGCAGGCACCCCTCCTGTAGCACCGGTCCGTGGCGGCGGGATAGGGACGCAGCCCCCCTTCGTGCGCGGATGGAGTCGAGATGGTGGTGCTGGTCAGATATTTCGCCGTGCTTCGCGAGCGCAAGGGCGCCAGCGAAGAGACCGTGGCGCTGCGGCCGGGCGACACCGCGGGGCGCCTCTACGCCCGCCTGTTTCCCGACACCGGCGCGGGCCGGCTGCCCGTGATGTTCGCCGTCAACCACGCCTACGCGAAGGCCGATCAGCCCCTGGTCGATGGCGACGAGGTGGGCTTCCTGCCGCCGCTCGGGGGGGGCTGATGCTCGAGATCACCGACCAGCCCATCGACCCCCGCGCGCTCGAGGCGGCCGTGGCTTGGCCGGGAGCCGGCGCGGTGCTCACCTTTCAGGGCGTGACCCGCGATCACTTCGACGGGCGCCGGGTGCTGGGGCTCGAGTACGAGGCCTACCCAGAGCTCGCCGTGCCCGTGCTGCGTGAGATCGCGGCCGAGGTGGCGGCGCGCTGGCCGGGCGCGCGGCTCGCGATGGTGCACCGCACGGGCGCCGTCGGCATCGGCGAGGCGAGCATCGTCATCAGCGTGGCCACCCCCCATCGGGGAGACGCCTACGCGGCGAACCGGTTCGCCATCGACGCGGTGAAGGCCCGCCTGCCCGTCTGGAAGAAGGAGCGA
The DNA here is from genome assembly GCA_040264415.1 of Myxococcota bacterium. Taxonomy (GTDB): domain Bacteria; phylum Myxococcota_A; class UBA796; order UBA796; family UBA2385; genus M30B51. The sequence continues at coordinate 4,731 of JBDQIL010000086.1, read as the reverse complement.
TACGCCGACGGCAGCGCCTGGAAGGAGAACGCAGAGAGCCCCGTGCGAACCGGAGAGACCCCGTGACCGATCAGACCTGGGCCAGCCGCACCGATCCGCGCCCGTCGGATCTCCCCAGACCCAACCTCAACCCCCACCTCCGGCGGCACCTCGAGTGGGGCCCGCCGGTGCTCACCGCCACCGAGGCGGCGGCGCTGCGGGGGCGCTGGGGCGAGGCGTTCCCCCGCCCCCAGCCGCTCCACCTCGAGGTGGGGCCCGGGAACGGCTTCCACCTCGCCGCGATGGCCGCCCGTCACCCCGACCGCAACTGGCTCGGCGTCGAGATCCGCTACAAGCGGGTGGTGCTCTGCGCCAAGAAGATCGAGGCTGCCGGCGCCACCGACAACGCGCGCATCTGTCGATACGACGCCTGGTGGCTCGACGACCTGTTCGCGCCCGGCGAGGTGGCGGGCCTCTACGTGAACCACCCCGACCCCTGGACCAAAGACCGCCACGAGAAGAAGCGTCTCATGGGGCCCTTCTTCGCAGCGTGGGCCGCCCGCGCGCTGGCCGAGGGCGCGTCGTTCCGCATCAAGACCGACCACCGGCCCAACATCGACCGGGTGGTCGCGTGCTTCGACGGGCTGCCGCTGCGCGTGGTCGCTCGCGTCGACGACGTCGCCGCCAACGGGCTGCCTTGGCCCGAAGACGACGACGTGCGCACGAACTACCAGTCCAAATTCGACGACCGCGGCGAGCCCATCTTCGCGATGCTGGCCGAGCGGGTGGAGGGGGACGCGCCGCCGCTCGATCCGGAGACGCGCGCGCCCTGAGCTCAGGCCGAGCGGCTCGGGGGGGCGGCCGACAGCTCGGCCGCGAGCCGGGACAGCAGCCGTCCGACGTCGATCCGGTCGACGGCGATGAAGAACACCGCGGTGGCGGCCTGCACCAGGTAGATCCACCAGTGCATCGTGAGGGCGTAGGCCACGGCGATGGCGTCGAGCGAGGGGCCGTTCGGCGCCGCGCTCGCGTCGCCCGCCACGCCGAAGAGGGCGAGGGCCCCCCGCATGAAGGCCTCGTAGGTGCCTGCGAAGCCCGGGGCGGCCGGGACCGCCATGCCCAACATCGTGATGCTCAGCACGCCGACGCCCTCACCGAAGCCGATGCGGTCGCCCACGCCGAACGCGTGGGCCAGCGCCGGGTACATCCACCCCGACAGCGCCCAGGTGACGGCCGTCAGGGCCACGACCGGCGCCAGACGTCTCGGAGCCCGGACGGCCTGCACGCCGTCGACGAAGGCGTCACCAAAGCGCAAGAGCGGCCGCCCGAGTCGCTGCAGCAGCGGCGGTCCCGCAGACACGCGCGGCCGCGCCCAGGCCAGCAGGGGGCGCCCCGCCACCAGCGTGCCCACGATCCCCAGCAGCAACAGGGGCCCCGCGGTGCCGGCCGCCACCCGGCCGAGCGCCACCCAGTCGATCTCAAGGCCCTGGACCGTCAAGGTGCGCGACGGCACGGGCACCAACCACGCGACCAGCGCGATCATGACCAGCATCGACCCGAGGTCGAGCATCCGCTCGATGAAGACCATGGCGAAGCCGCTCCCCATCGGGATGCCCTCGCGCTCGAGCAGCAGCAGCGGCCGCGCCAGCTCGCCCAGCCGCGCGGGGAGCGTGTTGATGAGCAGGAAGCTCACGCACAGGACGCTGAGGCTGGTGCGCAGCTGGTGGTCGGGGTGGGTCGCCCGCAGCAGGAGGGCTTGACGCCAGGCCCGCAGCAGCTGCTGCACCAAGAACAGGGCCGCGGGGGCAGCGAGCCAGGCGGGATCGGCCTGAGAGAGCGCCTGGGCCACCTCGCCGAGGGGCACGCCCCACAGCGCCAACGCCAACAAGCCGGCCCCCAGGACCAGCCCGAGCGCCACCGGCCGCCAGCGGGCCCGCAGCACCGCGCCCAGGGTGGGGGAGGGGGCCCCGCTCACGCGCGTCGGCGCCGCCGCAGGCCGGCGAGGCCGACGAGGGGCAGCAGGAGCGCCCCCGCGGCGCCGCCTCGGCACCCGCAGCCCGCGTCGGGCAGCGGCTCGAGCGGGTCGGTGTCGAGCAAGAACTCGGTGTGGTTGATGTACTCGTCTTGGTCGGGGTCTTCGCTGGCGTCGTTGCGCCACGGCTCGAGGCCCCGGCGGGTCTCCCAGGTGTCGGCCATCCCGTCTTGGTCGAGGTCGAGGGCCAGCACCAGGTCGAGCCCGGTGACCGGCGCGCCGGGGTCGGCCTCGAAGGTCTGGGCCCAGTCGCCGTTGAACTGGCCCGGCCAGTAGGTGGGCACGTAGCTGACGTCGTCCGGGCACAGCGGCGAGAAGGCGGCCTCGACCGTGTAGGTGCCGGCGGGCAAGCCCGAGAGGCTCCACGCTCCCTCGCGGTCGGTGAGCACCGCAGCGACGGCGTCTTCGACGTCGCCCTGCACCTGCTGCCGCGCCACGACCGTCGCGCCGTAGACGGGCACCCCGTCCTCCCCCGTGACCACCCCCGACAGCTGCACCGTGGGGGGGAGCGTGACGTCGAGCACGTCGGGCGTCTCCGCAGGCTCGATGGTCAAGCGGCGGGGCTGGCCGTCGTCACCGAGCACCCAGCCGTTGGTCGAGCCGAAGGCCGCCCCCCACACATAGAGCTGGTAGGCGCCGCCGTGCAGGCTGTCGATGGTGAGCACGCCCTGGTCGTCTGCGGCGGCGCCCTGGCCGACGGTCTGGGTGTCGTTGTAGAGCAGGCCTTGGATCCCCGGCAGCGGCGCCCCGTCGTGGCCGAGCAGGCGCACCCGCAGCACGGCTTCGGCGGGCACCTCGAGGTCGGCGCCGGTGAGCACGTCGCCTTCTTCGGGGGCGGACAGGAAGCCGCTCGGGCGGTCGGCGTCGGGCCAGTAGGTGAGCGCGAGGCCGTCGGCGTTGACCCAGGGCAGGACGTCGCCGGGGGGCAGACCCACAGCGACATAGGCGCCGCTCGCGTCGGTCTCGACATCGACCACCTGGCTCGACGCGTAGACCCGCACGTCGGCCCCGGCGACCGGGCCGTCGGGGCCCGTGACCGTGCCCTCCACCAGGATGCCGTCGAGCAAGGCGTGCTCGCCCACGTCGATCGCGCCCAGCGCCTCGAGGTCCCAGGCCATGGCGTCGGCGTCGTCGTAGGTCGGCCCGAAGAACTGGTCGGGGAAGCCGTCGGCCTGCACGTAGACCAGCCAGGCGCCAGCGTCCTGGTCGGGGGGAGCGTCGATGCCGCGCACGGTGAACTCGCCGTCGTCCCCCGAGAGGGTGGGCCGCGCCACCAGGGCGGCGGTGGCGTCGGTGGCGCCCGCGGCCCACACGACCGCGTCGGACACCCCCCGGCCTGCGCCGTCGACCACACGCCCGGAGAGCTCGGCCCCCGCGGGCAGGAGGATCTCGAGGTCGTCGCGCGCCTCGCGGTCGTCGGTGAGCACGACCCGTTCGCCCCCGCAGAAGTCCCGGGCGTCGGGGAGCCATCGGGTGAGCCGGTTGTCGCGGTAGGGCGGCACCGCGCGCAGGCGCCAGGTTCCCGCCCACGCGTCCTCGATGAGGAAGGCGCCGTCTGGGCCGGTCGTGGCGTCGAGGCTGCGGAGCTGGGCGTCGTAGGCCTGAACGCTCACGCCGGACAGGGGGGCGCCGTCGTCGGCGCCGACCACCACGCCGCTGAGCGTGGCGGCGCTGGCCGCGCCGAGCAGGGCCCCGATCATGCCGGGCCCGCGGCGGGCTGGTCGAGGGCGCGCAGCAGCGCCTCGAGCGACGTCACCACGCGCTCCCCCTCGTCCACGCCGCCGGCGAGGCCCAGTCCGCGCCAGCCCAGCGAGCCAGCGCGGCCGACCGCCGTGCAGCGGACGCGCGCGGGCAGCCCTTGCGCCACCGCCGCCTCGACCAGCCGAGGATCAGCGTCGGTCATCCTCAGCCGGCCGTCTCGGGGCACGTGGGTGAGCGGGCCCGGGGCGGGCTCCCAGGCGAGCAGCGTGGTCTGGTCGGCTGGGAGACGGTTGGCGTGGTTGCGGATGAGCACCTCGCACCCATCATGGAACAAGGCGCCGCCACCCACCACCGCCAGGGCCAGATCGATGTGCTGAAGCGGGCGGTCGTGCAGCCGGTGGAGGAGCCGCCCCGCCAGCGCGCCGCCCGAACCGGGCCCCACCGACTCTCGCACCACCCGGTCGAGCACCAGCCCCGCGAGCGTGCACCCGCCGAGGAGGCCGGCGGCCGTGAGCAGGATGGGGCGCGCCGCCGAGAGGTCGAAGGCGCCGGCCAGCGCGCCGAGCAGCCCGAGCCCGACGCCCAGCGCGACGGGGGCGGCGGCCCACCGGCGGACGTCGCGGGACCGGAGGGCGTCGGCCGGCAGGCACACCAGCACCCGGGGCCGCGGGAGGCGGCCCACCACGGGCGCGCCCGGTGGTCCGGCGTCCGCCGGTCGGCAGGCCGCCCCGCGCCACGCGAGCACCGTCCGGCCGATGTCGCGCGGGACCAGCCGCCGCACCCAGCTCCGCCGGTTGTCGAGATCCTGCACGCCCGACCCCACCAGCGCCAACAGCACCAGCCCCGCCCGGAGCGGCCAGAGGAGCGCGGCGAGCGCCGTGAGCGCCCCCAGCGCGGCGTAGGCGGCGACCACACGGCCGCCGGCCTCGTGCACCACGGTGCCGTGAAGCTCGACGTCTTCACCGGCCGCTGCCAGCGACCGCCCGAAGGCGACCTGGGCCCGGAGGGCGGCGGAGAGC
>JBDQIL010000085.1:0-9220 GCA_040264415.1 Myxococcota bacterium | reverse complement strand
CCACGAGCCGCCCCGTCGCCTGCGCCGGCCCCGTCTCCTGCGCCGGCCCCGTCTCCTGCGTCGACCCCGCCGTCGGCCGCGCTCGCACCGTCGCCGTCCGCTGCGGAGTCGGCGCCTGCGTCGACCCGGCCGGCGGCCGCGCCCACCCCGTCGCCGTCTGCCGAAGAGGTGCTGGCGGCTGATCCCACCGACCCCGAGCCGCCGCCCGTGACCTTCGCCGTGCAGCTCACCTCCACCCCCGTGGGGGCCCAGGTCTTCATCGACGGCGCGCCGAAGGGGGCGGCCGCGCCCGGTCGTGGCATCCCGCTGCCCGCTGGCCGGCACGACGTGCGCATGGCGTTGGGCGACGCGACGATCTCGCGCACGGTCACGGTCAGCTCGATGCGCGCCAACCGCTTCCATTGGGACGTCTCGGCCGGCACGCTGTCCTCCACACAGTAGACTCGCAGCGATCTGCGCCCGGGGCTGTCTCTGCCCGTGGGTGAGCCCCTTGGATGGCCAATGCGACCCGTTGCTCTGTTCCTCCTGATGACGACGGGTGGCTCCGCGATGGCGGCCGACGACTGCCCCACGATGCCGGCCCCTGCCTTGCTGTCTCTGGTGGAGGAGTCGATCCTCGAGGGGCGCCTCGACGAGACGGCCGAGCTCACCGCGACCTTCGACGCAGCGCTGGGGTGCGCTGGCGCGGCCGACCCCGCGCTGGTGGCCCGCGCGCTGGCCGTCGACGGGCTGTGGCGCCACTTTCGCGGCGAGGCCGATGGCGCGGCGCTGGCCTTCGCCTCTGCCCACGCCCTCGACCCCGGCGCCTGGAACCCCGACTACGGCGCCGACGCGCAGGCGGCCTGGGAACGAGCCATCGCCGCGGCCCCCGCCGGCGCGGGCACCCTGGCCGTCGAGCCCGCGCTGCACCCCGACCTGCGCCCGCTGATCGACGGCGCGCCGGTCACCTTGCCAGCCAGCGTGCCCGTCGGCTTCCACCTCGTGCAGGTGGTCGAGTCCGATGGCCGCGCCCGGTACGCGAGCCGCGCCTTGCTGCTCGATCCGGGGGAGCACGTCGTCGTGAACACGGGCCCGCTGGCCCCGCTCCCGCCCGGTCCTGCGCCCACCGCCCACAAGCCGACCTGGCCGCTGTGGACCGCCGGCGGCTTGGCCGCACTGGGGGGCGGCGCTGCGTTGTGGGCCTCCTCGACATCGAGCGCCCTCGAGCAGGCGGGCACCGTCGACGACCTCAACACCGCCTACCGTCGGCAGAAGGTGCTGGCGGCCTCTGCATACACCCTGTCTGGCCTCGCCGCCGCCAGCCTGGGCGTGTGGGTGGTCTGGTAGCGGCTACTGCGTGCCCGCTCGGGGCCGGGCTGCCAGGCGCGCGCCCAGCCGCAGGGCCGGCGCTTTGACCGCCAGCCGCGCCGTCTCTGCGTCGAGACGGCCGGCGCGCAGCCGCCGCACCAGCGCCGTCTCGGCCCAGATCATGCGCTGGGCGAGGTCGTAGAAGCGCGGCGGGTAGTCCATCTCGAAGGGCAGCCGGCCGCCGTGATCCTGCACCCACGCGGCGTCGGCTGGCAGCAGGCGGTCGGACACGGCGTCGTAGAAGGCCGTGCCGCGCATGGGGTGGGCCACGCTCAGCAGCGTCACGTCGGGCTGCAGGGCGTGCAGCATGCGCAGCGTCGAATCGACGTCTCGCCGCGTCTCGCCGGGGTAGCCGAGCATCACGAACACCCCCAGCTCGATGCCGTGGGCGCGCAGCCGGCGCCCGGCGGCGTGGATGTGCTCGACCGTGTCGCCCTTCTTCATGGCGTCGAGCACGTGCTGGGCGCCGCTCTCGGCTGAGATGTAGACCCGGTAGCAGCCGGCCCGCTTCAGCGCGGCGCACAGCTCGGGGGTGAGGGTCTCGGGCCGGGCGATGACGTAGAACGGCGTGACCAGACCGCGCGCGACGATGCGCTGGCTGAACTGCCGCACCCACCGCCGGTTGATGGTGAACAGGTCGTCGGCGAACCAGATCTGGTCGGGGTCGAAGCGCTCCTTGAGATCTTCCACCTCGTCGAGCACCTCGTCGACGTCGCGCCGTCGGAAGGTGTCGCCGTAGACCTGCTTGGAGCACCAGGTGCAGTGGTAGGGGCAGCCGCGGCTGGTGACCATCGACAGCGCCGTCTCGCCGTGGCGGTCTCGCCAGGCGGCGAAGTAGCGGTCGAGGTCGCGCCGCTCGCGCTGCGGCCACGGGATGCGGCTGAGCGGGCGGATGAGCGGTCGCGGCGGGCTGCGGCGCACCACGCCGTCTTCGCGCCACGCGATGCCCGGGATCCGGGGCAGCTCGGCGGGCTCCCACCGCCAGCCGTGCGCCCGAAGGTGGTCCATCAGCGCCGCCAGGGTCTCCTCGCCCTCTCCGATGACGATGACCTCGACGCCCATGTCGAAGTAGTCGTCGAGGTACTGGGTGGGGTCTGGGCCGCCCGCCACGATGCGGCGCCCCTCGGCGGCCAGCCGGGGCAGCACCTCTGCGGCGACCGGACGGGTGACCGTGTGGCCGTAGAGGCCCACCACGCGCGGGTCGGTGTCGGCGATCTCCCCCCAGAAGCGGGTCAGGTCGGGGTCGAAGCTGGGGTCGAACCAGTCGGTCGCCGGCAGCCCATGCCGCCGCATCCACGCCACGAGGTACTGGATGCCCAGCGGGGGGAACGGGCGCATGACCTCTTGCTCGCGGGCGTCGTGGGCGAGCAGCCAGGCGTGGAAGAGCAGCAGGTCGAGGCGGTCGGCAGAGGCCATGTTTGCAGCATAGCCCCGCGGCTGCCCGCGCCCCGCGCCGTCGCGATACCGGACCGCATGACCACGCCCGAACACACCGCCGACACCGCCGCCGCGATCAAGGCCAACGACGCCTTCTATCTTGCCTTTCAGGCGATGGAGATGGCCGACATGGCTGCGATCTGGAGCCACTCCGCCGAGGTGTGCTGCATCCACCCCGGCTGGGAGCCCCTCGTGGGCTGGCGCGACGTGCGCCAGAGCTTCGTGGCCATCTTCGCCGGTCAGGGGTGGCTGCGGGTGGCACCCTCCGAGGTCGAGGCGCTGGTCGACGGCGACATGGCCTGGGTGCGGTGTGTCGAGGTGGTCTCCTCGCTGTCCTCGTACGGCCCGAGCCAGGCGCGGGTGGCCGCCACCAACCTCTTCCGTCGCGAAGGCGACGCCTGGAAGCTGGTGCTGCACCACGGCAGCCCCATCGCCAGCGAGCGATCGCTCGACGAAGAGGTGGAGGAAGACGACCTCGACCTCGACCTCGATCTCGACGACGACCAGGACCTGAACTGATCTCGGGGTAGGGCCCTGCCAGGAGGTGCCCGCTGTCCAGCCCCGCCCGAACGCTCTGCGTCGCCCTGCTGACCGCCGCCTGCGGCTCGGCGCCCGATGGGGTGGCGGGCGTCGCCCGAGACTCAGAGGCGGACACAGGCGGGGGCGCTGTCCAGCCCGACGTGGACCCCTGGTGCGCCCTCCCCGCGGCGTCGGTGTCCTACGCCGACCGCGCCGCGGCGTGGGGCCTGGTCGACACCGCCGACGGCGAACCCCGCCGCAAGGAGGCGGGGGCCGTCGCTGCTCTCGACCTCGACGGCGACGGACTCGACGAGCTGATCGTGGCGCACCGATCCCGCGGGCTCGTGCTCCACCACAACCGCGACGGCGCGTTCGTGCTGCAAGACCTGCTGCCGGCCCGCGAGCTGTCGGGCATCGCGCTGGGCGACATCGACGGCGACGGCGACCTCGACACCGGCCCGCAGAAGATGGACGCGAGCTTCGGTGACTTCGACCAGGACGGGCACCTCGACCTGTACATCACCCACGCGGGCCCCCCAGACCGCGACGACGAGCGCTTCTTGGACAAGCTGCTGCGTGGCCGGGGCGACGGCACCTTCGACGACGTGTCGGGGTGGCTGACGGCGCCCCAGCGCCAGGGAACCGGATGGGCTCCGGCTTGGACCGACCTCGACCGAGACGGCGACCTCGATCTGTTCGTCGCCAACGCAGACCAGGGCACGGCCGGCCCCTCCTTGATGCTCGAGACCGTCGATCCCCGGGCCGGAGACGCGTCCACCTTCGCCGACCGCACCGACACGTGCGGCTGCACCACCAACTTCAACCCCATGGGCGTCTCCCCGGGCGACTTCGACAACGACGGCGACATCGACCTGTTTCTGACCAACACGGCCTCCGACCAGCTGCTGGCCAACCAGGGGGACGCGACCTTCATCGACGTCAGCCGAGCGGCGGGGGCGATGGACCTGCCCGGCGATCGCCACATGACCTTCGGGTCGGTGTGGGTAGACCACGACAACGATGGCTGGCAAGACCTCTTCGTGTCGGCGGGTCCCCTGTCGGACGTCCCCGAGCCCGACCTCGACGCCCAGCCCGACCGCCTGCTGGTCAACGCCGGCGGCGTCGCCTTCACCAACGAGGCCCCGGCCCTGGGGCTCGACTCGACCGGCATCGGCCGCGGGGTGACCCGCGCGATGCTCGACGACGACGGCTTCGCCGAGCTGGTGGTGGTCAACCTCGACGGCCCGTCGCACCTCTGGCAGCCCGCCTGCACCGCCGCCCGCGCCTTGGTGGTGCAGCTCTCCGACGCCGGGCCGAACACCCGCGGGCTGGGCGCCTGGGTCACGGTCGAGCTGGCCGACGGCAGGCAGCAGGTGCAGGAGATCTCGACCAAGCCCGGCTGGGGCGGCGCCATGGAGCCGCGGGCCTGGTTCGGCCTGGGCGACGCCGCCGTGGCGAGCCTCACCGTGCGCTGGCCCGACGGCGTGGTCGAGGCGGTGTCGGTGCCGGCCCGGGTCGACGGCCGCCTGACCGTGACCCGCGGCGACCGGTAGACTCGCCCGCCTGGGAGGCCCCGTGACCGACCCCCGCATCCAGTCCTTCGCCGACTTCTGGCCCTACTACATCGGTGAGCACCGCGACCCGACCTGCCGGCGCCTGCACTTCGCCGGCACCACCGCCTTCCTCGGCGTGGTGGTCGCGTGCCTCTCGCAGCGGCCGCTGGTCTTCGGCGGCGCCTTGCTCACCGCGCTGGTCATCGGCGCGCTCACCTTCCGCCTGGAGGCCCGCCGGAGCTCGGCCCCCGTGCTGCTGCTCATCATCGGCATCACGGGCGTGGCGCACCCCTTGGCCCTGGTGGGCGTGGTGTGCGCCTACGCCTTCGCGTGGGTGGCCCACTTCAAGGTGGAGCACAACCGCCCGGCCACCTTCACCTACCCGATGTGGTCGTTGGCGGGTGACTTCCGGATGTTCGGCGAGATGCTGCGCGGTCGGTTGTGGACCGGCGACGGCTCCGAGATCGCGGGGCCGCCGGCGGGCGCCTGAGCCCCCTCAGCGGGTGCTGCCCGCCGGGCCCATGCCCCGCCCCACCTGCGCGCCGGGGTCGGTCGTGCGGGTCCACGATCGGATGCCCGGGATCGACGGGTCGGGGTGGATGGGGCGCGGCGAGTGATCGGTCTCCACCCAGATGATGCGGGCGTCGGGGCAGTGCTCCAAGAAGACGTTGACGTTGCCGGGCTCGTTGTCGACCAGCAGGGCGGGCTCCCCGAGCGTGCGGATCTCGCGCAGTGCCTCCCCCTTGAAGGCGAGGTCGTCGGTCTCCATGTCGGGCTTCATGACCAGCCGGGTGCGGGGCCGCTCGAGGGGGAAGCCGCACCGCAGGATCGACTGGGTGGACCCGGCCCGCATCTCTTCGTGGCGGCCGGTCAGGTAGACGACCGACAGCCCGGCCCGGTACGCCGCCCAGACCAGCCGCCGCGCGCCGGGCATGGGGTGGTCGTGCACGCAGTACTCGCCTTCGAAGAAGTGCCGGAAGAAGGCAGGCTCGGCCTTGGGGAGCGCCGCCTCGATCTCGGCCGGCGTGAGGCCGGCGTTGGCGAAGGTGCGGGCGTGGGTCCAGTCGTCGAAGTGCTCGGGCTCGATCTGGTGGAGGGCGGGCAGGTCGGCCCGCGAGGCCAGCTCGCGCCAGATCTGGATGATGCGCGGCCGGTTGTCGAACAGGCAGCCGTCGAGGTCGAAGACGGCGACCGCCCCCTCTCCTGCGGCCTCACAGGTGGCCACCATGTCGTCGAGGATGGCGTCCTGATCGGGGCTGGCGAAGCGGGTGCGGTAGCCGCGGGCGCTGCGATCGGTTGGGTACACGGGTGCCTCCAGGCGGTCTCCCTAAGCCCCTATTGGCCCGACGCACGGCGCCCGGGCCGCGCGCACCGGGGCGCGGCTGGGGCGGCGGCGCCCTCAATGAGACGACCAGCGTCGCCTGGCGATTTCCCCCAGCCCCACGGAGGGGTGGGTTAGGCCGCGGCCATGTCCGCTTCTGACGACCTCGCCCGCGCGCTCCAGGGCGTCGGCTTCCCCGCCGACGACCCCGAGCTGGCTCGCACCCCCGACCTCGTGACAGCGATGTGGGCGGAGTTCGCGCCGGGCCCCGTGCCCGCCGTGACCCCCCTGCCGACCGAGAGCACCGACCTGGTCGTGCTGCGGCAGCTCCCCTACTACAGCCTCTGCGCGCACCACTTGCTGCCCTTCTTCGGCACCTGCACGCTGGCCGTTCGGCCCGACGGCGCGGTGGCCGGCTTCGGCTGGTACCCGCGGGTGCTCGAGGCCCTGAGCCGCCGCCCGCAGCTGCAGGAGCGCCTCGCCGACAAGCTCGCCCACGCCATCCTCGACGGCATCGGGGCGCGCTCGGTGGGGGTCCGCATCACCGCCCGCCAGATGTGCATGGAGATGCGGGGGGCCCGCAGCGCCGGTGAGATCGAGGTCGTGGCGTTGCGCGGCGCCGACGACGCGGCGGTCGAGGCGGCGGTCAACCGGCGCGGCTGAGCGGCCTCACCAGAGGTTCTTCACGTCGAGGTAGACCTGCGGGCCCCAGTCCTCGAGGGGGCTCACGCCCACGTCCCCCCGCAGGATGAAGTTCTTGTTGATGGCCAGCCGCAGGCCGCCGCCGGTGCCCACCAAGAAGGCGGCCTGGTCGAGGCTCTGGAAGTCGATCGCCCAGAGGCCCAGGTCGGCGAAGGCGATGGGCGTGATGTCGATGGTGGCCTTGCCCGGGTGCAGGATGGCGGCCGTGGCCCGCAGCTCCACCTGGTTCATGCTGCGCGCCTTGCCGAGCACGCGCCGAGAGCGCACCCCGCGGCCCGCGCGCTGGCCGCCGAACCACCAGTAGAAGTCGGTGCCCCCCGACCGCACCTGCTCGCTGGTGGGCGGCGCGCCCCACATGCCGTCGAGCACCAGCCGGTCGGTGAGCACCACCCGGTCGGTGCCCAGCGGCACGTAGCCCCGCAGGGTGAGGTTCACGCCGCCGTAGTCGAAGGTGGAGCCGGTCCAGGGGCCCGCCGCGCGCAACGAGATCTCCGACCACTGGCCACGGATCGGCGCCGGCTCGTTGTCGCGCGAGTCGGCCATGAGGCCCAGCTGCAGCAGGCTGACGAAGCCCTCTTCCCCATCGGGTCCGAAGTCCTGGGCGTACAGGCTGCCGGGCCAGGGCGCCCGCTCTTCCAGATCGCCCACCCGCTTGAGCTCGCCGTACCAGGAGCCAAAGACCTCGTAGCGGATCGGGTCTTCGACGAGGGCCCAGCGTCCGAGTGCGTAGAGGTTCGGTCGAATCTCACGCAGCAGGTAGTAGCGGCGCACGAACTGGTCGTAGGCGTCGTCGTCATTCCCGGGGTCATCGGTGAGACCCGCGGCCTCGGCCTGCGCGATGGCCTCGGCGGGATCGCAGTCGCCCGGCGGGGTCTGGCCGCAGTAGTTGCTGGTGCGGTCAGCGGAGAACTCCGCCCGCGTGGTCAGCCTCAGCTTCGAGCCGCCCACCTTGAGCCAGTCGTACTGCACCCGATGGGTCTGCACGCCCTGGGTGGAGAAGTAGAGCAGGAAGTACAGCTCGCTGCGGTAGGGCTTGGTCTCTCCGTCGTAGAAGAAGATGCTGCCGAGCGCGCCGAAGCCCAGGCCATCGTCGCTGCTGTAGTTGGCGAAGGGGAAGCCCCCCCACCCCACGCCGGTGCGCTGCCAAGGCTCGGCCGGGGCGTCCTGCGTGACGGCCTCGGCCGGGGTCGCGGCGTCGGCGGGATCGGCCAGCGCGATCTGGGCGACGGCAAGCAGGGGCAGCGGCAACAGCATGGCGGGCTCCGGTGCGGCAGGACCATACCGGAGGGGCCCCGATCCCGACCGCCTCGATGGTCGTGGTAGCTTCCTGGCCCTGTTCGGGAGGACACCTGGTGACCCCGCCCTCGACCGCCACGGCGCCGGGCCCGCCGCCGCTGTCGAAGCCGCTGTCGAAGCCGCTGTCGAAGCCGCTGTCGAAGCCGCTGTGGGAGCCGCTGTGGGAGCCGCTGTGGGTGTCGGTGATGCCCGCGCTGCTGGTGGTGGGGTTGGTGCTGGCCGGCGTGCCTGAGCGATCGCCCGACGGGGTCGAGATGGCGGCCGCGGGGCGCTGCCTGTGGCGCCTGCCGTTCGACCCGGGGGCTTGTGCGGGCCTCGAGCCCTGGTTCTGGGCGCCGGTGTTTCCGGTGGTGTCGGGTGCGCTGGCCCTGCTGGTGGATCCCGCCCTGGCCGCGTTGGTGGTGGGCGTGGCCGGCTTCGCCCTGCTGGGACGACCGCTGGCGCGGCTGGGTCAGGCGGTGGGCGGCCCCCGCGCCGCGATGCTGGCGCCCTTGGCCGTGCTGGCGGTGCCGGCCCTGCGCGACCACGCCCGCATGGGCGAGGCCCGCGGCCTGGCGCTGGCCTTGGTGCTCGCCGGGGGCGCTCACCTGTGCGAGGACGAGGCGCCGCGCGGACGCCTGCGGTGGGTCGGGCTGTTGCTGGGCCTGGCGGCGCTCACCCGCGAAGAGGCCTTGGCCCCCGCCGTGTTGCTGGCCGGGCTGGCGGTCGCGCGCTTCGGCCGTCGGGGGTTGGCTGTCGGGGCGGTGCTCGGGGGCGTGATGGCTCCATGGGTCGGCTTCCTCAGCCTGCGGGCTGGACACCTGGTCCCGTCGCCCCGCGCGTGGCAGGGGGCGGCCAACCGCTGGGTCGAGGCCCTCCCCCACGAGTGGGTCTTCATGGAGCTGTCGGCCGGCAGCCGGGGCACCCCGCTGCGCGCGATGCTGTCGCGGTCGGGGGCGCCGGGGCCGGGCCTCTCGCTCGAAGGGCTGGGGGCGTGGATGACCGTGGCGCTGCCGGCGGCGGTGCCCGTGGCCCTGGCGGTGGCCGCTGGGGTGGGGCTGGCGCT
>JBDQIL010000084.1:0-9221 GCA_040264415.1 Myxococcota bacterium | reverse complement strand
GGGTTCGGGGGAGCCGGGGGCGGCCTACAGGCGCGCCAGGATGGCGTCGCCCACGGCGCTCGTGGACAGCGTGCCGCCCAGCTCGGGGGTGACCTGGTCTGCCAACAGGCAGGCCTGTACGGCGCCCTGTATCCGAGTGTGGGCCTCGGGCCTCCCCAGGTACTCGAGCATCATGCCGGCGGTCAGGATGGCGGCGAAGGGGTTCGCGATGCCCTTGCCGGCGATGTCGGGCGCAGATCCGTGGACCGGCTCGAAGAGGCTGACGCGACCGGGGTGGATGTTGCCGGAGCAGGCCAGACCGATACCGCCCTGCAGGATGGCGCCGAGGTCGGTGATGATGTCGCCGAACAGGTTGGAGGTCACGATGACCTCGAAGCGCTCCGGGGCGCGCACCAGCTCCATCGCCAGCACGTCGACGTAGAGGTGGCTGGCGTCGATGTCGGGGTACTCCGACGCCACCTCTTTGAAGACCCGCTGCCACAGCCCGCCGGTGTGGCGCATGGCGTTCGACTTGTCCGACATGCACACCCGCGACAGCCCGCGCTCATGGGCGTAGGCGAAGGCCGCCCGCACGATGCGCTCGACCCCCTTGCGCGTGGCGATGCAGACCTCCTGGGCGACCTCGTCGGGGGTGCCCTGCTTGAAGGTGCCGCCCATGCCGGTGTAGAGGTCCTCGGTGTTCTCTCGGAACACCATGATGTCGATGTCGTCGGGGCCCTTGCCCTTCAGCACCGACCGCCGCTCGTCGAGCAGCCGGATGGGCCGCTGGTTGATGAACAGATCGAGCCGGAAGCGGGAGCCCAGCAGGATGTCTTTCGCGTGGACATTGCTGGGCACGCGCGGATCGCCCAGCGCGCCCAGGAAGATGGCGTCGAACTCGTCGCGCCACCGCTCGAAGACGTCGTCGGGCAGCGTGGTGCCGTCGCGCAGGTAGCGCTCGGCCCCCAAGTCGAAGCGCTCGAGCTCGAGGTCGGGAGCGAGGTGGCGCAGCACCCGCACCCCCTGGTCGATGACCTCGGCGCCGATGCCGTCGCCGGGAACGATCGCGATGCGTGCCATGGGGGCCTCCTGGGGCAGGCGCGCCGGCTATCGCCCCCTCCCCCACGGGTCAATCCAGCCTCGCGTCTCAGCCCGCTGGCGCGACGCTCTCGCCGATCCAGGCGAGGTAGGCCGGCAGGCCCCCGTCTACGGCCAGCGCGACCACCTCGGGCACGTCGTAGGGGTGCAGGGCCGAGACCCGCGCCGCGAGGTCGTCCACCCGGTCGGCCGTGGTCTTGAGCAGCAGGAGGACCTCGGGCTCGTCGTGAATCTCACCCTCCCAAGCGTAGATCGAGCGCAGCCCCGGCACGAGGTTTCCGCAGGCCGCGAGACGCTCGGAGACCAGCGCGCGCGCGAGGTCCGCGGCGACCGTCGAGTCTGGGGCGGTGACGAGCACGAGGCGGGGGGAGCGGTCAGCGGGCACTGGAGGTCTCGGGGTCCAACGGGCTACAGGTCAGGTTCACTACCCGAGACCGCCATGTCCCGCACCGCACCGCGCCCGTTCGACGACGCCCTGAACCTCGCGACCGACCGCGCGCGCCGCTCCGTCGGCCGCATCCTCGACGCCGCGACCCGCATCTTCGGCCGCCAAGGCTTCGACGGCGCCAGCATGGGCGCCGTGGCCCGAGAGGCCGGCGTCAGCAAGGGCCTGCTGCACTACCACTTCCAGAGCAAAGAGCACCTGCTCATCGAGGCGCAGCGAGCGGTGCTCCGCCAGATCCATCGGCGCTTCTTGGAGCGCGCGAAGCACGGTGATCGTGGCCTGGCGGCCGCGCTGGCCGGCATCGACGCCCTGTGGCAGGCGGTCCGCGAGCTGCAGGTGCAGGCGCCCTTCATGGTGGAGGTCATGAGCATCTCGGCGCACGACGGCCCCGCCCGCGACTCCTTCCGGGCCTTCGCCGAAGAGTGCACCGACATGATGCAAGACGGCATCCAGCACGTCTTCACCGAAGAAGAGAAGGGCCGGCTGGTGGTGCCGCCGACCCGGCTGGCCTTCATGGTTCGCATCGCCCTACAGGGCCTCATCGTCGAGCTGGCCCAGGCCCGAGACGACGAGGCGAGAGAGCGCGTCTACCAGGGCTACGCCGACTACCGCGACCAGTTCGCGCGCATGGTGCTGCTCCAACCGTCCGAGGTGGTCATCTGACCAGGCAGGCGGTCGCTCAGCAGCCCTCGTCTACCGCCTCGATCGGCGCGGGGGCGGCGACCGCGCGGTAGCCGTCGAGGGCGACGTCGATGCAGAGCGCGGCGCCGTCGGCGCAGGTGTCGCAGTGCAGCCCGAAGGCCTCGATCAGCATGCAGGCGTCTGCGGCGTCGTGGGCGCCGAGGAGGTCGATGACCCCGTCGTCGGCGCGCAGGTCGAGGACCGCCTCGAGCGCGACCGCGTCGGCCTGGGCGCGGTCGGAGCTCAGCGAGAGCGACAAGGCCACCTCGGAGAGCACCAGCGGCAGGCCCGAGATCTCGAGGGCCGCGCGATCGGCGGTGAGCACGAGGTGGCCTGCGCCCGCATCGTAGGCGCCTCGCAGGGGCTGGGTGGCCACACAGGGGTCTTGCACGCCGTCGCGCGCGTAGGCCATGCCCGCCAGCGCCTCGACCGCGCCGTCGCGGGCGGTGGTCACGCCGACCAGCGGGGCCGCGCCGTAGAAGAACTCCTCCACCAGCAGCTCGCCCAAGCCCGAGGGAGCCGTGACCCGGCCCGAGGCCATGTCCATCACCCAGGCCCGGCCCTCGACGTCGCTGGTGGCGTCGGAGGAGGCGCCGCCGCCGCCCGCCCCGTCGCTGCCCAGCAACGGCGAACCGCTGTCGGCGCCCCCGCGATCGGCGCTCGACGGCGCGCACGCGGCGAAGACCAACAGGGAGAGGACGAGGCAGCGCATGGGAGGTCGATACCCGGCCTGCGGCCGAGCCTCTACGGCGCGGCGGTCGGACAGACCGAGCGGCCCAACCCCGCCTCGAGGGTCGCGGTCATGCTGCGGGTGCGGCGAGCGGTCTCGACCAATGCGGCCCAAGCGGCCTCCTCAGCCGCGACGGCAGGATCGACCGGATCGGCGTAGCGCAGGGCCGGCCTCGCGCAGATCACGGGCTGGTCGTCGTGCCCCATGGCGTCGCAGCCCTCGGCCACGGGCTCGCCATGGTCGTGCCAGGTGTGCGGGGTCAGCGGGGCCTGGCGGGTCTGCAGCCGGCCCGTGCCGCCGGCCACCACCAGCTGCCCGACCTTCAGCGGCTTGTGACCCGCACCGAGGCAGGGCGGCTGCGGGCAGGCCGCCGCGACGAAGGGGGGGTCGGCCACCACCCAGTGGCTGAGCACCGCGCCGTAGTCCGACACGCCCGTCTCGGGGTTGGTGCAGCCGGGGGCCTCACCGATCACGCCAGCCTCGTCGCCACATCGGTCGGGGTCGTGCCGGTCTCCATAGACGAAGCGCCGGTTGGCGCGGGGGCCCGCGACGGCGGCCTGCAGCTCGCTGAAGGTGCAGAGGCGCCGGGTGCCGTATCGACCCGTGGTCAGCAATTCGTCCAGGTGCTGCACATCCCACGGGGTCATTCCGTCGCGGGTGTAGCGCGCCCCCGCCCCCGGGAACGGGGCCGGCTCGATGCAGACGTCCACCGAGACCGGATGGGGCGGCACGACCGGATCGACGAGGTCGGTCTGTACCCAACAGGCGGCCGGATCCGGGTGCTCGGCCAGCGCCGCCGGGCACCCGGCCTCGGGCTGGTCGACCACCTCGAGGTGCGCGGTCTCGACGATGGCGTAGGCGGAGGCCCGCATGCCCAGGGTGCCGGCGCCCTGCACCCGCACCATGCCCGGCGGGCAGGCGGCGCCGGCGGGGACGGCGGGGACGGCGGGGACGGCGGCAGATGGCCGCGGCGCGGGCGCGTCGACCTCGACTGGTGGCGGCGTGGGACGGACCCGCTCGGCCTCGCCACCACCACCGCAGGCCAGCATGAGCGCCCACATCACGTCAGGCTCTCGCGGTACCGGCTCTCCATGACCCCACGGCTCACGCCCTCGTAGCCGCCATACACGCTCGACCCGAAGACGAGGTGGTCGGCCAGCAGGCGCAGCAGAAAGGGCGCCTGCGCGGCCGGCAGGGTCATCTTGCGGAGCAGCGGACGCTCGGTCGCCGCCAACGGACGGTCGGCGCCAGCGAGCTGCTCGACCACAGCGTCGAGCGGCCGCACATCCGGGGGGCGGTCGAGCGCGGGGCGCTCGACGGGCGCGCAGGTGAACAGCCCGCTCTGGAGGTGGAGGTTGAGGTTGTCGGAGCGGGGGGCCGAGAACGACCGCACGCCGTGGTGGTCGAGCAGCAGGTGGCCATCGACCCGCCGCCGGAGCGCCCAGACGCACAGCCGCGACTCGCCCGCCTGCTGGCCATCGACCACGCGGCGGGCGGCCTCGTCTGCCGCGAACCAGGCCGCGATCAGCGGCACGCGGGTCCAGTCGAGCAGGCGGGTGGGGACGCCATAGTGTTGGGCCAAGGCCAGCGACGGGCGGAGGGCGAGCGGGGGCCAGGGAAGCGGGGCTCCGTCGGCCGACAGCGCCTCCCACACCCGCGGCGTGTCACCCGGGATGGGCAACCCCTGGGCGTCGGCGAGCAAGATGAAGCGCCGCAGCAGCAACCACTCGCTGCGGCACTGCTCCGCCTCGGACGGTCGGGGCCCCTGGGGCCACTCCGGCGTGTCGGTGCCCGTGGGAAGCCGCGAGCGAAAGGCGCTGGGGATGAGCCCGAAGTCGGCGTTCGACAGCCCGCGAAAGATCCAGTCGCGGGGCACCTCCCCCCAGACCTCGTGGTTCGACATCCGCAGGTCGGCCATCAGGTCGGCCGCGTCGTCGTACGCAATCTCCTCGATGACCCGCTGGCTCATCCTGCCTCCGTCGCCGCCGAAGCCTACCGCACCGCTGTGCGCGCCGGACCGCGGGGGCATAGAGCCTCGTCATGGTCACCTGCACCCGCCGCCTCGAGTGGGACGCGATGCATCGCATCCCGCTCCACGAGTCCAAGTGTCGCGCCTTCCACGGGCACCGCTACGCCGCCGAGATCACGGCGGTCGCGCCACAGCTCGACGATCGCGGGCGCGTGGTCGACTTCGGCGTGGTCAAGCAGCGCGTGGGCGGCTGGATCGACCAGCATTGGGACCACACCGCCATCCTCCAGCGCGGCGACCCCGACCCCGCGG
The DNA here is from genome assembly GCA_040264415.1 of Myxococcota bacterium. GTDB lineage: Bacteria > Myxococcota_A > UBA796 > UBA796 > UBA2385 > M30B51. The sequence continues at coordinate 4,007 of JBDQIL010000084.1, read as the reverse complement.
TGGCCTTGCTGGCTGAGAGCAACGACCGCCACGGCCGCCCCGTCTACTGGATGGACGCGCCCCCCACCGCCGAGGTCATCGTGGCCGAGCTCGCGCGGGTGGCGCAGGAGCTGCTCGCCGACACCGGCGTGACGGTGGTGCGGGTGCGCCTCTGGGAGACCCCCAACGGCTCCGCCGAGTGGACCCGCTGAAGACCCGTCGGCGGCTTCGAGACTCGCGTCAGCGACGACCGACCGTGCGCGGCACGTCGTCCACCGATCGCCCGGGATCGCTCGTGTCCCAGTGCAGCGCCTCGGCCGCGACCCGCTCCATGGCGGCCAGCCGGAAGGCGGCCCACTCGCGCTGCAGCGCCGCGCGGATGGGGTGAAGCAGCTCGTCTTCGAAGGACAGTGACATGCGCACCATCAGGTCGTTCTCCCCCTGGCGGGGGTAGCGGTAGGGCGTGAGGCCATACCGGCGGAGCAGCGCGGCGAGCAGCCGGCGCTCGGCGGCGTCCTTCACCTGAAAGTGGTGCTCCATCGGCGGATCGGTCTGCTCGATGGCCTCGCGTCGCATCGCGATGCGCTGTCGCGCGTCGGGCCCCGGCTGCCCATCGGCGAGCGGCGTGGGCGCCGGCGCGAGGTCGGCCTCCACCTGACGCATCCGCATGACGAGGTCGTGCTCCTTCACAGGTCCTCCGCCCGTTCCAGCCGGACGCAGTGCGCCGGGCTTCGCCGCCTGGGAGCAGGCGGTTAGGGTGGCCCTCTTACCGCCCCTCCCGAGGCTCGCCCATGTTCGACCAGCTCCCCGACGACGTCCAGGACATCCAGAAGCTCGCCCGCGACTTCGCGCGCAGCGAGATCCTGCCTGGGGCCCAGGCGCGCGACCACAGCCACGCGTTCCCCTCCGAGCTGGTCCGCCAGCTGGGCGAGATGGGCTTCATGGGCGTCTTCGCCCCCGAAGAGTACGGCGGCGTGGGCATGTCGACGCTGGCCTACGTCAGCGCCCTCGAGGAGATCTGCTACGCCGACGCCGGCGTGGGCGTGATCATGTCGGTCAACAACTCGCTCGCCGGCTGGCCCATCCTCGCCTTCGGCACCCACGAGCAGAAGGAGAAGTACCTCGCCCCCATCGCCAGCGGCGAGAAGATCGGCTGCTACGCGCTCACCGAGCCCGACGCCGGCTCCGACGCCGGCGCACAGCGCACGCGCGCCACCAAGGTCGAGGGCGGCTACAAGCTCAACGGCACCAAGATGTGGATCACCAACGGCCCCCAGGCCGAGATCTGCGTCACCTACGCCAACCTCGACCCCGACCAGCGCCACCGCACGGTCTGCGCCTTCATCGTCGAGCGCGACAACCCGGGCTTCAGCGTCGGCAAGGTCGAAGAGAAGATGGGCATCGCCTGCTCGGGCACCTCCGAGCTGGTCTTCGACGACCTCTTCGTGCCCGACGAGAACCTGCTCTTCGAAGAGAAGAAGGGCTTCACGGTGGCCATGGCCACCCTCGACGGCGGCCGCATCGGCATCGCCGCGCAGGCCTTGGGCATCGCCCAGCGCGCCTTCGACCTCGCCCTCGAGCACAGCAAGACCCGGATGGCCTTCGGCAAGCCCATCTCCGCCAACCAGGCCATCCAGTGGAAGCTGGCCGACATGGCCACCCGCATCGAGTCGGCCCGGCTGCTCACCTGGAAGGCCGCCGCCCTGCGCGACCGCTACAAGGGTGAGGGCCTCGCGGTCATGCAGAAGATGTCGAGCCAGGCCTGCTCCATGGCCAAGCTCGCGGCCTCCGAGACCGCCAACTTCTGCGCCTACGAGGCCGTGCAGATCCACGGCGGCTACGGCTACAGCCGCGAGTACGAGGTCGAGCGGCTGTACCGAGACGCGCGCATCACCACGATCTACGAGGGGACCTCGGAGATTCAGCGCCTGGTCATCGCCAAGAACCTGCTGCGCTGACCGGGCCGGCGTGGCCCCCTCCCCCGACCCCGCACGGCCGGCCTTCGTCGCCGGCACGAGCGCAGCCTTCTTGGGTGACGCGCCCGCGCCCGGTGCGGTGCGTGGTCGACGCGTGATCTTCGTGCTCGGTCCGCCCGGCTCGGGCAAGACCAGCGTCGCGCGGCGGCTGGCGGGCGACGACCGGCTCGAGCTCGACGACGAGGGGCTGGCCGCGGCCGTACAGGCGCGTGTGCGGCACCGCGCGTGGGGCGACCACGCCACCAGCGCCCGCCCGCTGGTGCTCGAGGGGCCCTGCTTTCTGCCGCGTCGGGTGGGCTTCGCGCAAGCCGTGGGCGAGCTGCTCCAGCGTCGCGCGAGCGCAGGCGCGCGCACCATCGTCACCGAGCCGGCGGATGGGTCGACGATGCGGGCGCTCCTCGAGGCCGTGCCGGTGACCGATCGGGCCACCGTCCTGCTGCGCTTTCCGCTGGGCCGAGGGCGACGGCGCTTCGCGCTGGGCGTCTGCGAGGAGCTCGGGCTCGAGCCCAGCCGCGCGCGGGCGGCCACCCGGCTCGAGCCCTGGTCCTACGCCGGCGCGCGCGCGCACCTCGAGGCCCAGAAGGGCGCGCCCGATTGACCGCGACGCGACCGCGGGCCTGCTACTCGCCCAGCCGCGCGCCCACCTCGTCGGAGAGGTAGAGCCCGTCGAGCAGCTCGCGGGCCCAGGCCACGCCGTCGCCCTGCAGCCGGCGGAGCACGCGCACCGCGGCGACCTGCACCGGCGCGTGCTCCGACCAGGCCGTGGCCTCGAGGCCACGCAGCTCAGCGGGGTCGGGCGCGTCGCGGCCACCCGCCATGGCGCGGGCGCATCGCTCGCACACCATCACGGCGGCGTCTTCGTCGGGCTCGTCGGGGAGAGGCTCGACCTCGACCACCGCCAGCGAGGTGCGCGCCTCACACAGCTCGCATCGGTTCGAGGCCCGCCGGCTCAGGTTGCGCCCGAGCCGGGCCACAGCGGCCAGACGGGCCTGGTGTTCTTCACGTCCGCGGGCCATCGGGCGCTCCGGGCTGGGGGGTCGGGGACACCGGCGCCACGAGCCGCGCGCCGCGCAGCCGGCTCAGCCCCTCGTCGATCGAGACCACCGGCTCGAAGGAGAGGTCGCGTCTCGCGGCCGAGATGTCGTAGTAGTGATCGGTGGAGAGCTGCCGGGCGACGAAGCGGGTCATGGGCGGCTCGTCGGTGCGCTGCAGCACGGTCCACACCGCCTCCATCGCGTAGCCGGCCCAGTAGGCCAGGGTTCCAGAGACCGAGCGTGTGACGGGCGGCAGCCCAGCGGTCTCGAGCAGCGCGTTGATGAAGGCCCCCACCTCGACCGGCTCGCCCTGGCTGATGAAGTAGGCCTTGCCCGCACAGGGCGCGTCGGCGCCCTGCGCGAGCAGCTGGTCGAGGGCGAGCAGGTGCGCGTGGGCCGCCGTGTCGATGTAGGTGACATCGACCTTCGCAGCGCCGCCATCGACCAGCCGCAGCCGCCCGGCCCGGGCCCGCTCGATCAGGCGCGGCATGAAGTTGGGGTCGCCCGGCCCCCAGACCAGGTGGGGCCGCAGCGCCACGGTCTGCAGCGCCGGCGTGTTGGCCGCCAGCACCAGCTTCTCCGCCTCGATCTTGGTGCGCTGGTAGTGCGTGCGATCGCCGCCCTCGGCGTAGGGAGCCGACTCGTCTACGCCGCGCAGGTCGCCGCCGCCGTGGGCCACGCTCGGCGTGCTCGTGTAGACCAGCGTGCGCACCCCGTTGCCGATGCAGGCGCGGATGACGTGGTCGGTGCCCTCGACGTTGGTGCGGTGGTAGTCCGCATACCGCCCCCACACGCCGGGCTTCGCGGCGACGTGGACGACCGCGTCACAGCCCCGCACCGCCGCCACGACGTCGTCGAGGTCGCCGAGGTCACCGCGCACGGCCTCGACCCCCCACGCCTCGAGCTCGGGGTAGGCGCCCCGGCTCAGGGTGCGCACGGTCCAACCGCGGTCGAGCAGCGCCCGCACGACGGCCTTCCCGATGAACCCGCCCCCACCCGTCACGAGCACCCTCATGCC
>JBDQIL010000083.1:0-9225 GCA_040264415.1 Myxococcota bacterium | reverse complement strand
GTTCATGTGGGCTCCTGGGGGGCGGCGCCCCCGAAGGCGAGGGCGGTGATGGGCAGACCGGCGAAGGTCCCCGAGAAGGACACGGCGCCCGGGTCGGACCCCGCCGCGCCAGCGATGACATGCAAGGGAAGCAGGTGCTCTTCGCGGGGGTGGCAGGTGCGGGCGCCGGGGGCCTGCGCCCAGTCCACGAGGGCGGCGTCGCGGGCCGGGCCGGGCAGCCCCGCGAGCCGCTGCAGCCAACCATCGAAGGCACGCGCGGCGGCGTACGGCTTCGGGGCCCGACCGAAGAAGGCTTAGAGGTTGTGGAAGCTCATGCCGGAGCCGACCAGCAGCACGCCCTGATCGCGCAGCGGGGCCAGGGCGCGACCGACCGCGAGGTGGAAGGCGGGGTCGAGGTCGCGCCGCAGCGAGAGCTGCACGGTCGGCACCTGCGCGTCGGGCCAGGCCACCTTCAGGGGGACGAAGGTGCCGTGGTCGAAGCCGCGGTCGGCGTCGGTCGAGGCGGCGACGCCGGCCGCGCGCAGCAGGTGGGCGACGTGGTCGGCCAGCGCGGGATCGCCGGGGGCCGGCCAGGTGAGCTGGTAGGCCGCCTCGGGGAAGCCGAAGTAGTCGAAGAGGAGCGGGGGCGCGGCGCCGGCGCCCACGGTCACGGCGTCGGTCTCCCAGTGCGCGGTGACCACCACGATGGCGGCAGGCGGCTGGGGGAGCGACGCCGGGAGCCCGCGCAGCCAACCCGCGAGGGCGTCGAGCTCACCTTGGGGGAGGCCCAGGGGCACGAAGGGCCAGGGGCCGCCTCCGTGGGACAAAAATACGGCAGGCATGCGGGGGCTGGACATGGAGGCTCCAGGGACGACCCGAGGTACGTCCGCGGGCGCCCGGTGACCAGGGGGGTCCCCCGAAACGGACTGGTGCACAGGAGAAACCCGCAGGCACACGGGGGCGCGTGAACCCGGCCCCCCGCCCGGCCGTGCGGCGGTCTCAGGCCCGCGACATCCACCGTGAATCGCCGCGGCGCCGCCGCTCCAGCAGGCAGAGGGGACGTTCGGGCGCCCGCCAGCGGTTCGGATAGGCACAGGCCGGCCCTGGAGCCCCGTGTCTTACGTCCCCGACAACCCCCTCATCGTGCAAGGCGACCGCAGCGTGCTGTGCGAGGTCGCCTCCCCCCGCTTCGAGGAGGCCCGCGACGCCCTGCTCGTCTGCGCCGAGCTGGTGAAGTCGCCCGAGTACGTGCACACCTGGCGGCTCACCCCGCTGTCGCTCTGGAACGCCGCCTCGGCTGGCCACTCGCCCGACGAGGTCATGGGCCTGCTCGCGGGCCTGGCCAAGTTCCCCATCCCCGACAGCATCCCGGCCTTCGTGCGAGAGAAGATGTCCCGGTACGGCGCCCTCACCCTGGTCCGCGACGGCGAGTGGCTTCGGCTCGAGGCCCGCGACGCGCAGCTGCTCGCCGAGGTGCAGGGCATCAAACAGCTCGACGACCTGCTCGGACGCGACGGCGTCTCTGCCGACTCGGCCAGCTTGCGGGTGCACCCCCGTCGCCGCGGCGAGCTGAAGCAAGCCCTGACGGCCTTCGGTCATCCGGTGGAGGACCTCGCCGGCTACGACGACGGCGACGCGCTCGAGATGGGGCTCACGCCCACGCTGCCGGACGGCACCTCCTGGTCGCTGCGCGACTACCAGATCGAAGCGGTCGACGCCTTCCACGGCGGACCCGCGGCGGGCTCTGGGGTCATCGTGCTGCCGTGCGGCGCCGGCAAGACGCTGGTGGGAGTGGCCGCCATGGTCAAGCTGGGCATGCGCACCCTCATCCTCTGCACCGGACACACCGCGCTGCAGCAGTGGAAGCGCGAGATCCTGGCGCGCACGACGCTCACCGAAGACGACGTGGGCGAGTACACCTCGCAAGTCAAGCAGCTCAAGCCGGTCACCCTGACCACCTACCAGCTGCTCACCTGGCGCCCCGACACCCTCTCCACCCCGCCCCACATGAAGCTGTTTCATGGGGCGCGGTGGGGGCTGGTCATCTACGACGAGGTGCACCTGCTGCCCGCGCCGGTCTTTCGCGAGGTCGCCGAGGTGCAGAGCCGGCGACGCCTCGGGCTCACGGCCACCCTGGTGCGCGAAGACGGTCTCGAGCACGACGTCTTCGCCTTGGTCGGGCCCAAGCGCTACGACCTGCCCTGGAAGAAGCTCGAGGCCCAGGGCTGGATCGCCACCGCCCGCTGCGTCGAGGTGCGGGTGCCCCTCGGCGAAGACGACCGCGACCGCTACACCCGCGCCGGCAAGCGCGACCGCTTCCGGATCGCCACGATCAACGCCCGCAAGTACGCCGTGTTGGCCACCCTGCTCGAGCGCCACGCGGGCGAGCCCACGCTGGTGCTGGGCACCTACCTCGACCAGCTGGAGTGGGTCAGCCGCCGCTTCTCCCTGCCGCTGGTCACCGGCGACACGTCGAAGGCCGAGCGCGATCGCCTGTTTCGGGCCTTCCGCGACGGCGAGGTGCCGACGCTGGCGCTGTCGAAGGTGGGCAATTTCGCGGTGGACCTGCCCAACGCCAGCGTCGCCATCCAGATCGCGGGCACCTGGGGCAGCCGACAAGAAGAGGCGCAGCGGCTCGGGCGGGTGCTGCGGGCGAAGGAGGGCGACAACCAAGCGGTGTTCTACAGCCTCGTGACCGACGAGAGCCGCGAGCAGGAGATGGCCGAGCGTCGGCAGCTCTTCCTGGCCGAGCAGGGCTACCCCTACCGCATCGAGCACGTCGCGTGAGGCCAGGTTGCAGCGTGGGTTCGACCCGCGGAGCCTCGACAGGCCGGGGCGCGCTGCGGTAGCGTCGCGTCCCGGGAGCCCCGATGCGCCGCTGGATCCTCCCCCTGGTCCTCGCCGCCTGTGGGCCAGAGCCGCTCACGGGCGAAGACGTCTGCGACGACGTCGTCCTGGCCATCGCGGCCCGGGTCGCGACCTGCGCGGACGACCCCGCCGCCGAGGACACCGAAGACCTCTTCGACGACCTCGACTGCCTGGCGGCCGACGTCGACGACGAGGAGATCGCGGTCTGGGTGCGCGGCTACTACGACTGCGTGGGCGCCATGTCGTCGGTGCCGTGCGACGCCGCCCTCGAATTCAAGGATCGCGCGCCGTTCTGGCTCGCCCAAGACTTCCACTGCGCGACGATCTGGGGCCTGGAGAGCGACACCGGGGTGGCGCCATGATCGCCGCCCTCTGGTTGGCCGCGTGGGTCGCTCCGGCTCAGGCCCAGGACGACGGCGGCGGCTTGGGCTGCAGCATCGTGACGGTCTTCCCCAGCGCCCAGAAAGACCTCCTGTTCGACGCCGCGACCGACAACACGAACCTCTACGGCGCCGTGGGCACCGCCGAGCGCAAGTTGCTGCCCGCCATGCACGCCCACGAGGGCGTGGGCATCATGGTCTTCGAGCAGCATGTGCTCGCCGGCGCGCTGCACGTGCCCGCCGAGGGCGGCGGAGACTGTCCCTACAGCACGATTCGGTCGCCGGTCGACCTCACCGCGAGCAACTGGGCCCTGGCCTGGAGCGGCGAAGACGTGGGGGTCTTCTACAACGCGTCGGTCACGGGCGCCTACGCGGCCGGCAGCGGGCCCACGCGGGCCATGACCGGCACCGTCGCCACCGTCGCGTCGATCTACTACGGCCTCGCCGCACCCTTCTTCCCGACCGGAAGCACGGAGTCCGACGACGGCATCATCACGTGGGACTGGATCGCCGGCGGCGAGGCCACCCCGGGCACCTTCGCCATCCGCGCGGGCTACGTGGGCTCGCAGGGCGGGTACTTCCAGGCCGCCGAGAGCAAGACCGGCGCCTTCTTCGGCGTCGCCTCGAACCAGACCTTCGCCAAGCTCCCGTACCTGCGGGGGGGCGTCGAGCGGCTGGTGGTGCCCAAGTGGGCCGAGAAGGCAGGGCGCTCGAGCCTCTTCGGCCGCAAGCTGGTGCTGCCCGGCGCGGTCGGCGCGAGCGCCGATGAGCCCGACAACAACTTCCTCACCGGCCATGTCGCCCAAGAGGGGATCTACAAGGTGGTGGATGTCTGGGCGACCTACGCGGTCAAGCCCACGCTCTTCTTCCACGAGCTGCGGGTGGGCGGCCACACCCCCAACTACCTGGGCATCGACGACCGCGACGAGGGGTGGGGGGCGCGCGGCACCGCCGGCTTCGTGACCATGCCCACCCGCATCGACCTCGACGTCGAGGGCGGGCGTCGGTTCTCCGGCACGCTCGAGGTCAACTACCAGCTGCCGGGCTTGTCCGACTACTCGCTGATCGAGTTCTCGCTGCGGTACAACGATCCAGAGGTGCTGGCGGTCTTCCCGTACGCCGAAGACGCCCTCGACATCTACTTCTCGTTGCAATTCGGGTCGCAGTAGGCGCCGGCGGCCCGGTGAATGGCTGGCGCTCCGCCGCCGTCCCCCGCGCGGCCCCTCGCGCGCGCCGCCGCGCGCCGCTAGAGCGGGACTCCACCCCGAACGAGCCCCCGATGTTCGACCCAGCCGCCGCCGCCGCCAGCGCGCACCGCTCGAGCGACCCCGCACCCCAGCCGCCGGGCCGCCCATGAGGCGCGCCGTCTCCATCCTGCAGGTCGCCGACCCGTCCCTCTGGGACCGCCTCGCCGAGCGCATCGACGTGTCTGCACACACAGAGCGTGTCCTCGACGAGACGCGGCGGATCGTCCGGCCCAGCTTCTCCAAGGTCGCCCTGCCCAAGCTCGGCGAGGCGGTGCTGGTGCGCTACGCGCGGCGCACCCGCCCCAACGATGCAGAGACGCATGACGACGTGTCTGCGCGAATCGGCGGGCTCCCGCCGGCGGCCCGCGCGGCGCTGCACGCGGCTCAGCGCCACGCGCTCGATGGCGTGGTGGTGGGGCTGCACGCATGGGACCCCGAGCGCGACGCCCCGCAGGTGCGCGCGCTGTTCGGCGCGGGCCTGCTGGAGGACCTCGACCCCGACGGGATCCCCTACGCCGGCCGGTACCGGCTCCGCGACGACCTGCCGCCCCCACCGACCGTCGACAGCGACTTCTCCGAGGCGGTCTTCCCAGCGCCAGACGACCTGGGACCGGCCTCCACCGGACCGGCGGGCATCCTGCACGACGCCGCCAGCCTCGCGGGGGCCCTCGACCATGTCTCGCCCAAGCGCACCCACAAGGGCCCCCTGTCGAAGACCGACGTGCGCAAGCTCGGCCGGCGCCTCGGCGCGAGCGACCTCGCCGACAGCGGGCTGCTCGAGACGCACCCGCGCTGGGGCCTGGCGCTGCGCGCGCTCGAAGCCTTGGGCGCCGTCTCGATGGACCCGCTCACCCGCGAGCTCCACCTCGACCTGGGGCTCGACGAGACGCTGGCGGGCGAGACCACCGACGCCATCGACCGCTTCATCCACAAGGTGCTCGACCGCGACCTGCACCCCCTGGTGCCGGCCATCCGTCGGGCCCTGCAGCAAGCGGGCGACGGCGCCGTCGACTCGGTCATCTTCTCCGACGAGCTGCGAGACCAGCACCGAGACGTGCTGTTCGTCGCGTGGCGCCGGGAGGGGCTCGACCTCTACCCGCTGCTGCCCGGCGAGCGGCCGCGCCCCTACGACGACGACATGTGGGAGCGCGTCGAAGGCCGCGCCATCGACCGCGCGCTGCGGCGCTTCGAGGCCATCGGGCTGGTGCGGCAGGCCCCAGGCGTGTTCGCGGCCACCGACGACGGCCGACAGTGGGCGCAGGCCCACGACGCCCCCCGGCCGCCCATCTGGGTGAGCTCCGACCTCGAGGTCATCGTTCCCCCCGGCGCCATCACCGCCTGGGAGCGCTTCCAGCTCGAGCGGCTCGGCAGCTGCCTCTCGCGCGACGTCACCGACCGCTACCGGCTCGAGCGCGCCGGGCTGCGCCGGTGGCTGCAGTCCCACGACCTCGACGAGGCCATCGCCATGTTGCAGAGACGCGCCCCCGGGCTGCCGCCGAACGTGCTCGACACCCTGCGCGCCTGGGACCAGTCGGTGCGCCAGGTGGTGCTCACACGCGGGGTGCTGCTGGACGTGCCGGGCTGACGGACGGGCTACGCGCTCGGCGGCCCCGGGGGCGGCGCCGGACGGGCCACGACCGCGCGCACCACAGCCACAGCCAGCCACACCCACGGCGCGCCGTGCATCACCAGGTCGAACCAGTCGGTGGGCCCCATCCCCACGGCTCCCCCCGCGACCCAGCGCAGCTTGCCGACCAGATGCGGCTCGGGCCGAAACGGTGCGAGCCCCAGGGTGAGGCTGATCACCGCGGGCGCGGCGAGGCCCCGCCAGCGGTCTGCGGCGGACGACGCCGGAGGGGGAGAGGGGGACATCGCGCGCTCCACGTCCAGGGCGACTCCTCCTACCCCGCCGGGCGCGCGGGGTCGGCGTGGGTCGGTCTACCGGTCGCGCCGATCGCCGATGACCCGAGCGGGCACCCCCGCGACGATGGCCCAAGGCGGGACGTCGCGCGTGACCACCGCCCCCATGGCGACCACCGCGTGCGCGCCGACGCGCACGCCATCGGTCACCCCGGCGTTGGCCCCGATCCAGACGTCGTCGCCCACCACGATGCCCGCCGAGGTGACCGGCTGCGCGCGCACCGGCCGGTCGGACGCCAGCCCGTGATCGAAGGCGAAGAGCGTGGCCCCGGTGGCCACCCGCACGTCGGCGCCCAGCGTGACGCCAGCCCGACCGCCGTCGATGCTCACCCGCGGGTTCAGGCTCACGCGCGGCCCGAGCGTGACCGGCCCGTGCACGAAGGCGTGGGCCCCGATGCGGGCGCCGTCGCCCACCACGATGTCGCGGTGCGGTTCGGCGATGAGCGCGGCCTCGGGGGACACGAACACGTCGTCGCCGAAGACCACCCGCTCGTGCGCCGCGATCTCGGCTTGCAGCGCGGCCTGCCACGGCTCGGCCCACGCCCGCTGCCGTGGGCTCAGACGGTCCCACAGAAACGGCATCCACGACAGCCGCCGCTGGTGCGCTTGCTGGTGGGGGTCGGGGCTCACGCTGGGCGCCTCAGCGGAAGTCGCGCAGGCGCTTGTGCCGTCCGTCACACCAGGGCTTGTTCTTCGACTCGCCGCATCGGCAGAGGGTGGCGCGGCTGGTGGGTTGCCGCTCCTGCAGCGGGACGTTGATGGAGAAGCCGGTTTGAACCCGGATCTCTCCCCCCTCCATGATGTCGATGGCCACCTCGGCTGGGCTCTCGTCGGGCACGGCGGCCCCCTTCGACTCGAAGCTGAGCGCGCCCGAAGGGCACGCCCGCACCACCGCCATGATCTCTTGTGCGGCGGCGTCATCACCCGCCAGCTCGGCCTCACGCAGCCCGTTCAGCGGCTTGCACGTGAAGACGTGCATGCAGGTGGCCTTGTTGAAGTGGGTGCGCACCGTGCGGCCCTCCCACACCCGCATGGCGGCGTCGGGCTTCTCTGGGGCCGCCCCGGAGAAGCCGACCTTGGCGTGGGTGCCGTCGCAGAAGGGCGCGTTGCCCGACTTGCCGCATCGGCACAGGTAGAGGTCGCCCGACGTGTCCAAGGCCTCGCCGCAGTAGCGCGCGCTGCCCGCGTCTTTCACCTGGATGGGGCCATCGGGGAGGATCTTGATCGAGGGGCCAGCGGTCATGGGTCATCCGAAGCGAAGGGGGGAGGTTGGCAACCGGCCCCGCGCGCAAAGCACGGGGCCCGCGCCCGAAGCTCCGTTATAGCCGACCATGACGACACAGCGCGAACCCGCCCCGCTCTGCCTGCTGCTGGCCCTCGCCTGCGGCGGCGAGCCGGCGCCCGACACCGCGACACCCGGCACCGACACCAGCCAGCCAGTCGCCGCGCTGGCCGAGGGCCCGCAGGGCCTCTGCGTTCAGGCCGCTGACCTGACGGGCGACGCGGTCTCCGGCCTGTCCGCGGGCGGCGTGGCCCGAGTCACCTGGGATGACCCCGGCGCGGCGTCGTGGCTGCGGGTGACCGACGCGCTGGGTCGGGTGCGCGACCTGCCGCGCGACGACCGGGGGGGCGCCACGGCCCGCGCCGCGCCAGCCGACGCCGACCTCGTGGCGCGCCTGGTGGTCCAGATCGGGGCCGAGGGGCTCGCCTGCGCCGACCCCATCTCGCTGCGCACCAGCCCCCTACCGGTCGGCTTCCCCGAGCTCGCCCTGACGCTGGGTGGGCCCGAGGCCGTGTCCCCCGGCTACTTCGTCACCCCGGTGCTCACGGCCGACCGCCGCTTCGTGGCGGTGGTCGCCACCACCGGCGAGGTGGTCTGGGCCTGGGAGCCCCCGACCGAGGTGAGCCCCGACTCGCCGCTCTACCGGGCCGCCCCCACCCGCGACGGCGGCGGCGTCTTCACCCAGGTGCACGCCACCAAGTCCGGGCCCGGCACCCTGTGGCGCGCCCGGTGGGACGGCACCCTCGACCGCACCATCGAGATCGACGGCCTGCACCGCGACTTCACCGAGCTGCCCGATGGCTCGGTGGCGGCGCTGGCCTACGAGAGCCGCGAGCTCGACAGCGGCCCCCTGCTTCGGGGCGACCGCGTGGTGGTGGTGGCCCCCGACGGCACCCAGGCCGAGGCCTGGAACATGTTCGACGACTTCGACCACGGCCTGGGCGACAGCGGCCCGGTAGACGACCCCGACGACGACCGCCTGCGCGAGTGGGCCCACGCCAACGGCCTCACCTATGACGCCGCCACCGACGCCTGGCTGATCACGCTGCCACAGCTCGGCCCCCCCGACGGCCCGCGCCCGCAGGGCTCGCTGGTGGCGATCGATCGCGCCACCCGGCAGACCCGGTGGGAGCTGTCGCACCAGGGCGGCGACTTCGAGATCGCGCCAGATGACGCCGTGCTCTACCAAGCACCCCACTCGATGCAAGCCACCCAAGACGGGGTGCTCGTCTTCAGCCGGGGCGCCCCCGAGACCTGCTCACAAGCGGTCGAGATCGCGCTCGACGGCGGGGTGGCCCGCGCGGTCTGGTCGAGCGACGACGCCGACTGCACGCACGTCGTCTTCTTGGGCGAGGCCACCCGCCGCGCAGACGGCGACACGGTGGTGATGTACTCGTCGGCTGGCCGCCTCGACGTGGTCGATGGCGACGGCCAGCCGCTCTGGCGACTCGAGACCGACCTGGGGGCCGCCTTCGGCTTCGTCGATGTGCGCGACGCCCTCGATGGGGCCGCCGCGCGATAGGGCGGCCTCCACCCGCCTCCCCCGGAG
>JBDQIL010000082.1:0-9233 GCA_040264415.1 Myxococcota bacterium | reverse complement strand
GTGCTCCTCCACCAGATCGAGGGCGTCGAGGTCAACATGGGCATCGAGATCGGGCATGGCGGGCTCCGGGGTCGCGGGCTTCGGTGCCTATCGCGATCGCCGCTGGGCCCTACCGCGCGCCCAGCATGCGGAGGATCATCTGGGTGAGCTCGCGCTCGAGGGTGGGCCGGTCGAGCTGGACGCTGCCCAGGACGCGGGCGTGGGCGGTGGCGAGCACCGCGCGTCGGCCGGCTGGCAGCGGGTCTACAGCCACGACAGCCGGTCCACCGGCGCGCCCATGCGCTTCGGCCTGTACGCCCCCGACGCGCCGGTGCGCGGGCTGCTGGTCTTCCTGTCGGGCTTGACCTGTACCGAGCAGAACGTGCTCACCAAGGGGCACTTTCAGGCGGCGGCGGCGGCGGCGGGGGTGGCCGTGCTCTGCCCCGACACCTCGCCCCGCGGCGACGCCGTGGCCGACGACCCGGGCTGGGACCTCGGGCAGGGCGCCAGCTTCTACCTCGACGCCACCCAGGCGCCGTGGTCGGCCCACTACCAGATGCGAACCTACCTGCTCGACGAGTTGCTGCCCTGGGCGCAGGCCCGGCACCCGGGCCCTGTGGGCCTCTCGGGCCACTCGATGGGCGGCCACGGCGCGCTCGTGCTCGGCCTGTCCAACCCCGGGCGCTTCGCGTCGCTGTCGGCCTTCGCGCCCATCGCGTCGGCCACGCGCTGCCCCTGGGGCCACAAGGCGCTCGGCGCCTACCTGGGAGACGACCGCGCGGCCTGGGCCGCCCACGACGCGAGCCTCCTCCTGGCCAAGCGGGGCTGGCGCGGACCGCTCCTGGTCGATCAAGGCACCGGCGATGGCTTCTTGACGGAGCAGCTCAAGCCGCAGCTGCTCGAGGCCGCCGCCGAGCAGGCCGGCGTGGCGCTCACGCTGCGCCGCCAGCCCGGCTTCGACCACGGCTACTTCTTCGTGGCGAGCTTCCTGCCCGAGCACGTCGCGTGGCACGCGGCGCGGTGGGACGACACGGCGGGCTGAGCCGACCGCGGCCTCAGAACTCGACCACCGACCGGATCGACTCGCCCGTCTCCATGAGATCGAAGGCGTGGTTGATGCCGTCGAGGCCCATCTTGTGGGTGATGAGCGGGTCGATCTCGATCTTGCCGTCCATGTGCCAGTCCACGATCTTCGGCACGTCGGTGCGGCCGCCCGCGCCGCCGAAGGCCGTGCCCTTCCAGACCCGGCCGGTGACCAGCTGGAAGGGTCGGGTGGAGATCTCCTCGCCCGCCCCGGCCACGCCGATGATGATGCTCTCGCCCCAGCCCTTGTGGCAGCACTCGAGCGCCTGGCGCATCACCTCGACGCTGCCGATGCACTCGAAGCTGTAGTCGGCGCCGCCGCCCGTGAGGTTGACCAGGTAGGGCACCAGCTCGCCGGGCTTCATGTCGCGGGGGTTGACGAAGTGGGTCATGCCGAAGCGCTCGCCCAGCGCCTTGCGGGCGGGGTTGATGTCGACGCCGATGATCTGGTTGGCGCCCACCAGCCGGGCCCCCTGGATGACGTTCAGGCCGATGCCGCCGAGCCCGAACACCACCACGTTGGCCCCCGGCTCGACCTTGGCGGTGTTGATGACCGCGCCGATGCCGGTGGTGACGCCGCAGCCCACGTAGCAGACCTTGTCGAAGGGGGCGTCTTCACGGATCTTGGCCACCGCGATCTCGGGCACTACGATGTGGTTGGAGAAGGTGGAGGTGCCCATGTAGTGAAACACCGTCTCGCCCCCGACCGTGAACCGCGACGTGCCGTCGGGCATCAGGCCGCGGCCCTGGGTGGACCGAACCGCCTGGCACAGGTTGGTCTTCGGGTTGAGGCAGTACTCGCAGACCCGGCACTCCGGGATGTAGGTGGGGATCACGTGGTCGCCCTTCTTCACCGACGTCACGCCCTTGCCCACGTCCACCACCACGCCCGCGCCCTCGTGCCCGAGGATGGCCGGAAAGAGGCCCTCGGGGTCGGCGCCCGACAGCGTGTACTTGTCGGTGTGGCAGACGCCGGTGGCCTTGACCTCGATGAGCACCTCGCCAGCGCGGGGCCGCCCAGCTCGACGTCTTCGATAGTGAGGGGGGCTCCGGCTCGGGATGCGACAGCGGCGCGGGTCTTCATGGGCTCTCAGGGGTGGAGGGGTGCGCCCCCGCCGCATGAAAGGGGGGGGGCGTGCCCTCACGGTATCGCAGCCCAGCGCGGCGCCTCAATCCACCACGTTGATGATGTGGGTGCGGGTGCCGCCGTCGCGCTTGAACTTTACCTTGTACCGGTCTTCTCCCTGCAGAGACGCATAGGCGGCCGCGGCCTCGGCCTCGGATCCGACCGACCGGCCGTTGACGGCCACGATGACGTCGTTGGTCTCGAAGCCCACCCAGCGGGCGTCGCGGTCGGTCACGCCTTTGAGGGCCCAGCCGCCGCTCTTCTTCTTGACCTTGGCGAAGCGGGTGGGCTTGTCCTCCCACTTCTTGAAGCGCGCGCGCGTGACGTCCCAGGTGCTGTTGCCCTTCGCGGTGATGCCGGAGGGGGCCGTGTCGGCCTTGGGGGCGTCGCCGCCGCTCGGGGGGGCCGCGCCGCCGCCACCGCCGCCGCTGCTGTTGGCGTCGCGGTTGGCCTGGATGCGGTCTCGGGCCTTGCCCTTGCCACCCTTGCCACCCTTGGTCGCGTCCGGCTCGACCTCGGGCGTCGCCTCGCCCACCTCGGGCTCGGACAGGTCGTCGCCACCGAAGCCACCACAGGCCAGGCCCAGGGCCACCAGCATTCCAGCCATCCACCAGCGCGCGCGCATCTCGACCTCCTTGGTCGGCCGCCCCTATCCCGCGCGCCCTCGCGATGGGCTGGGCGGACCGGTGGGCGCTGGTCTACGCTGCCCGGGCCCCGGCCGGATGGTCTCCATGCGCTTGCTCCTCGCCACCGCCACGCTCGCCGCGTGCTCGCCCGCCTCGGTCGACCCGGGCGGGGGCGTCGACCCCGCGGTCGGCGAAGCCGCCGATCCGGGGCCCGACTCGGGCGATCACGGGGTGGGCTGGCGCGTCGACACGGGGGTCGAGTCCATCACGGGTCGGGCCCCGTCTGCTGGCCGGTGCGCCGACCTCTACGATCCCGACACCCTGCAGCAGTTCTCGCTCGACTTCGAGCCCGACGCCTGGTCCGACCTCGAGTCGGCCTGCGCGGCGTCGGCGCTCACCTATGTCCCGGTCACCTTCTCGGTGGGGGACGAGTCGGTCGCCGCTCACGCCCGCCTCAAGGGCAATTGGTCGTGGCGCTGCGACAAGATGCAGTTCGTCATCTCGTTCAACGAAGACGACCCAGACGGGCGCTTTCACGGCCAGCGCAAGCTGGTGCTCGACGCTCCCTGGTACGACCACACCTTGCTGCACGAGCGGCTGGCGTTCCCGGTCTTCGAGCGGCGGGGGCTGCCGTACTCCTGCGCCAACAGCGCGCGGCTCGACATCAACGGCGCCTACTACGGCCTGTACGCGAACGTCGAGCGCATCGATCGCGAGTACCTCGAGCGTCACTTCGACGAGCCCGACGGCAACCTCTACCAGGCGGGCGTCGAGCTGAAGACCAACGAGGACACGGCGGACACCAGCCGACAGGCGGCCCTGGCCGCCGCCACGTCGCTCGACGAGATCGAAGCGCTGGTCGACCTGGATCAGGCGGTCGCCGAGTGGGCCACCGAGGCCTGGATCCCCGCCATGGACAACTATTGGGCGGGGGTCGAGATCAACTACTACCTCTACGACCACCCCTCGCGCGGCTTCGTCTACCTGCCCTACGACCTCGACATCAGCTTCGGCGACGCGGCCTACCCCGACGGCACCCTGCTCTGGCCCGACACGGTCTCGGCCGACCCCATCCACCACGAGCACCCCGGCTGGCGGAAGGAGTGGCTGGTGCAGACCGTGTTGGCCGACCCCGTCTGGTGTGGTCGCTTCGTCGCGGAGCTCGCCGCGACCCACGCGGCGACCTCGCCCGACGCGCTGGTGGCGCAGGTGCGCGCGTGGGACGACCAGATCCGCCCGTCGCTGGTCGAAGATCCGAACCGCCCCTACTCGGTGGAGCGCCACGACGCGGGCATCGCGTCGCTGGTGGCCTTCGTGCCCGCCCGGGCGGCCTTCGTGCAGGCGTGGCTCGACGCGGGCGGCCACTGCCCCGAGGGCTGACGGCGCGCCGCGCGGGGGGGTCGTGCGGGGCCCCGCGGTCGGATAGGCGGCCCGCCCGCCTGGAGCGCCGCCATGTCCCCTGCCCCGACCGTGCTCGCCCTGCCCGGGGCGCCCGCCCGCTCCGCCTTCCGGCTGGCTCGGCTGACCGAATCGCTCGCCGCCGATGGCGTGCTGGTACGCGACCTCGCGGCGACCACGGTGCACCTCGTGGCCCTGCGGCGCCCGCTTACGGGCGCCGAGCGCGCCACCCTCGACGCGCTGCTCGACTACGACGCGCTGCCGTGCGCCCCTGCGCTCCCCGCGCATCGCGCGCTGATCACGCCGCGGCCGGGCACCCAGAGCCCCTGGTCCACCAAGGCCACCGACATCCTCCGCCGGTGCGGCCTCGACGCCGTGGAGCGGGTGGAGCTGGCCGAGGCCTGGTCCTGGTCGGGGGACGTCGCCCATGACGCGGCGGTGGTGGCGGCGGTGCACGACCGCATGACCCAGGCGGCGATGCCCTCCACCGACGCCGTGGGCGTGCTGTTCGACGCGGCCGCGGCCCGGCCCTTGCGGCGGGTGCCGGTGCTCGACCAGGGCGCCCCGGCCCTCGAGCGGGCCAACGAGGCGCTGGGCCTCGCCCTCGCGGCCGATGAGATCGCGTATCTGCACGACGCCTTCACCCGCATGGCCCGCGATCCGAGCGACGTCGAGCTGATGATGTTCGCGCAGGCCAACTCGGAGCACTGCCGGCACAAGATCTTCAACGCGTCGTGGACCATCGACGGGGTGGAGCAGGCCCACAGCCTCTTCGCCATGATCCGCCACACCCACGCCGAGCACCCCAACCACACCCTGTCCGCCTACAAAGACAACGCAGCGGTGGTGGCTGGGTACACGGCGGCCCGCCTGTGGCCCGACCCCGACACGGGCGTCTATGGGCCCCACGACGAGCCCACCCACCTGTTGATGAAGGTGGAGACCCACAACCACCCCACCGGCATCTCGCCCCACCCCGGCGCCGCCACGGGGTCGGGCGGTGAGATCCGAGACGAGGGCGCCACCGGACGGGCCGGCAAGCCCCGGGCGGGGCTCACCGCCTTCTGCGTGAGCGATCTGCACCTGCCGGCCGCGCCGCGGCCGTGGGAGGCTCCGCTGGGTCACTCTCCTCGCATGGCGTCGGCCCTCGAGATCATGCGCGACGGGCCCATCGGCGGGGCGGCCTTCAACAACGAGTTCGGGCGGCCCAACCTCGCCGGCGTGTTCCGCACCCTCACCCTCGCGGTGCCGGGCGCCGACGGCTCCGACGAGTGGCGCGGCTACCACAAGCCCATCATGATCGCCGGCGGCTACGGCCACGTGCGCGACGGCCACGTGCAGAAAGACCCCATCCCCGCCGGCGCGGCGCTCTACGTGCTGGGCGGCCCGGCCATGCTCATCGGCCTGGGCGGCGGCGCGGCCAGCTCGATGGCCACCGGCGCGTCGGCGGCCGACCTCGACTTCGCCAGCGTGCAGCGGGCCAACCCCGAGATCGAGCGCCGCTGCCAAGAGGTCATCGACCGGTGCGGCGCGCTCGGCGCCGACAACCCCATCGCCAGCATCCACGACGTGGGGGCGGGGGGGCTGTCCAACGCCTTCCCCGAGCTGGTGCACGACGCGGGCCGGGGCGGCCACTTCGACCTGCGCGCCATCCCCTCGGCCGAGCCGGGCCTCAGCCCCATGGAGATCTGGTGCAACGAGGCGCAGGAGCGCTACGTGATGGCCATCCCGACCCATCAGATCGCCGCCTTTGAGGCCATCTGTGAGCGGGAACGTGCGCCCTTCGCGCGGGTGGGGGTCGCCACCGACGACGGCCTGCTGCGGCTGGGCGACACGCTGCTGCCCGAGCAGCCCATCGACCTCCCGCTCGACGTGTTGCTGGGCAAGCCCCCCCGCATGCGCCGCGCATGTGAGCGCGTGAGCCCGCGCCGAGAGCCGATCGTGGGCGCGACCATCGATCCGGTGGAGGCCGCCTGGCGGGTGCTCCGCTTGCCCACGGTCGCGAGCAAGGCGTTCCTGATCACCATCGGCGACCGGTCGATCACCGGCTCAGTGGTGCGCGACCAGCTGGTCGGCCCCTGGCAGGTCCCGGTGGCCGACGTCGCGGTCACCGCGACCGACTTCACTGGGTTCTCCGGGGAGGCCATGGCCATCGGCGAGCGCACCCCCGTCGCCTTGCTGAGCGGTCCGGCCTCGGGACGCCTCGCCATTGCCGAGGCGCTGACCAACCTGATGGCCGCCGACGTGGGCGGCCTCGACCGCGTGGTGTTGTCGGCCAACTGGATGTGCGCCGCGAGCCACCCCGGCGAGGGCGCGGTGCTCTACGACACCGTGCGCGCGGTCGGCCTCGAGCTCTGCCCCGCCCTGGGCGTCTGTGTACCGGTGGGCAAGGACTCCATGTCGATGCGCGCGGTGTGGTCCGACGACGCGGGCGACCACCAGGTCACGGCGCCGCTGAGCCTGTTCACCACGGCCTTCGCGCCCGTGCGCGACGTGCGCAAGACGCTCACGCCCCAGCTCAAGCGCGATCAGGGCGAGACGGTGCTCATGCGGGTCGATCTGAGCGCTGGCCGGGCCCGCCTCGGGGGCTCGGCGCTGGCCCAGGTGCACGGCTTGCTGGGCGCCGAGAGCGCCGATCTCGACGAGCCCGCCCGCCTCGTGGGGCTGTGGCACGCGCTCCACACCCTGCGCGACGCGGGCCGCGTGCTGGCGTGGCACGACATCTCGGACGGCGGCCTGTTCGCCACGGTGTGCGAGATGGCCTTCGCGGGCCACTGTGGGGTGTCGGTGTCGGCGGGCCTGGCCGACCCCGAGAACTTCGTGGCGCGGCTGTTTGCCGAAGAGCCGGGCGGTGTGCTGCAGGTTCGGGTGGAGGACATCGACGCCGCGCTGCAGGCCTTCGCCGCTCAGGGGCTCGGCCCCGCGTGCGTGCAGGTGCTCGGCCGACCCACCGACGACGACCAGATCACGTTCTACGACGGCGGAGAGGCGCGGGTGTCGGCCCCCCGCGCCGAGCTGTGGCGGGCCTGGAGCGAGACCTCGTACCAGATGCAGCGCCTGCGCGACGACCCCACCTGCGCCGACGAGGCCTTCGCGACGCTCGCCGACGCAGGCGACCCCGGCATCGCGCCGGCGATCTCCTTCGACCCCGCGGTCGATGTGGCGGCGCCGTTCATCGGCGTCGGCGCCCGGCCGCGGGTCGCGATCCTGCGCGAGCAGGGCGTCAACGGACAGATCGAGATGGCGGCCGCCTTCCACGCGGCCGGCTTCGAGGCGGTCGACGTCCACATGAGCGACCTCGACGCGGGCCGCCTCGATCTCACGGGCTTCCGGGGCCTCGTGGCCTGTGGCGGCTTCTCCTTCGGCGACGTGTTGGGCGCTGGGGGCGGCTGGGCCGGCAACATCCGCTTCCACGACGCGCTGAAGTCCGCCTTTCACGACTTCTTCCACCGCTCCGACACCTTCACCCTCGGCGTGTGCAACGGCTGCCAGATGCTGTCGCAGCTCAAGGGGCTGATCCCGGGCGCGGGCGCCTGGCCGCGCTTCGTCCGCAACCGCTCTGAGCAGTTCGAAGCGCGCGTGAGCCAGCTCGCCATCGCAGAGAGCCCGAGCGTGTTCTTCGCGGGCATGGCGGGCAGCCGGCTGCCCGTAGCGGTGGCGCATGGTGAGGGACGCGCGCTGTTCGCGCCCGGCGATCAGGCGCGCGCTGCTGCCCAGGGCCTCGTCTCTGCGCGGTACGTGACCGGCCGAGGCGACGTGGCCACGCGCTACCCCGCCAACCCCAACGGATCGCCCGACGGCATCACGGCGCTCACCACCCCCGACGGGCGCGCCACCATCCTGATGCCGCACCCCGAGCGGGTGTTCCGCACGGTGACCAACTCGTGGGCGCCGGCCAGCTGGCCGTCCGACGGCCCGTGGCTGCGCTTCTTCCGCAACGCCCGGGTCTGGGTGGGCTGACAGCAGCGCCGGCCGCCCGAACGGGTGGCGGGTGGAGTACGCTGCCTCCGATGTCACCCGCCCCGTCCCGCCGCTGGTTGTTTCGCGGGCTCGCCGTCTTGGCGGGCCTCGCGGTGCTGCCGGCGGTCGAGGTGGGGCTGCGGGTCGCGGGCGTGCAGCCCGGCGGCACCTGGGAGCCCCCACGGCTGGTGCAGATCGTCGAGCAGGGGGAGGTCGCGGGTGGCTTCACGGTGCGCGCCACGCCCCACTGGGTGCCCGAGCCGCTCCCCGACGGCTCGCCCGGCTTTCGGGTGCACGAGGCCCACCGCCGCGGCAAGGGCGGCGGCTTCCCGGTGGGCGGGAGCATGCGCGACGTCCACGTCTCGGCCGCGCCGGCGCCGGGCGTGCGGCGCTACGTGCTGCTGGGCGGCTCGGCGGCGCTGGGCCTGCGTCCCATGGGGCCCGCGTCGCGACGGGTGCCCAGCGAGCCCCTGCCATCGGGCGCGGCCGCCGTGCCCCCGGCCCTCGCCATCTCCGGTCAGCTCGAGCAGCTCCTGGCCGATCGTGGCATCCAGGCCGAGGTGGTCAACGCGGGGATGATCGCCCAGGACAGCGGCGCAGTGCGCGTCATCGCAGAAGAATCGCTCGCGCTGAAGCCCCACGGGCTGCTGTTGTACCTGGGCAACAACGAGGGCATTGGCATGGCGTGGGCCATGCGCGACCTCGCCCTGCCCGACGTGGTGCCGGCGGTGCGCGGCGCCTTGCGCCACAGCCGCATCTACCGTGTGCTGGCCGGCGCCATCGTCGAGTCGCGGCAGCAGGCGAACGCGTCGGCGCCGATGGTCAAGAAGCGGGCGCCGTCGCCGGGCGGTCAGCTCGAGATCGGCCCCGAGGTGCTCGCGCGCATCGGGCGAGCCCAGTGGCAGAGCGCGGGCGTGCCGCTCGTCGACGGGGTGCGCCCCACCGACACCGTGCACGCCGCCATCCTCAGCCGGCTCGAGCGCAACCTGGCCGCCACCGTGACCGCGGCCCAGGCCGCCGGCGTGTGGGTGACCATCTTGCCCACCCCGACCCATCTCACC
>JBDQIL010000081.1:0-9258 GCA_040264415.1 Myxococcota bacterium | reverse complement strand
CCTCCGCCCGCTCTCGGGCGCGCTGCGCAGCTGCGCGGTCGCCTCCCTCGCGGCGCTCTCGCTCGCGGCTTCGGCGCAGTCCCCAGGCCCCCTCGCCGACCCCGCCATCGCGCCGCCCGGCGCCACCACCTGGGTGCAGCGGTCGCTCATCGCGCCCGCGCTGCCCTTCGACCCGCCGCTGCTCGAGGCCCTCGCTGGCCGTGACCACGCAGAAGCGCGCGAGGGGATGCGCGCGCTCGCGGCCACCGACCTTCGCGGAGACCAGCTGCGCGATCTCCGCTTTGTGCAATCCTGGGTCGCCATTCGAGCCGGAGACCCCGACGCGGCGGTCGGCCTGCTCGACGAGGTGCGGGGCGCCGAGCACGTCCCGGAGCCCTACCGCCTGCTGACCGAGGCAGAGCTGATGCTCACCGCGGGCGACGCCGCCGGCGCAGCCCGGGTCGCCGCTCAGATCGACCCCACCTCGGGGGTCGCGTCTCGCGCCGTCCTGCTGCGGGCCCGCGCGCTCGAGCAGGCCGGACAGACCGCGGCCGCGCTGGCCCTCTACCGCGAGCTCGCCGAGCGCCCCGACCCCTCGCCGGGTAGCGCACTCGCCCTGTGGACCCTCGCCCGGAAGGCGGGCACCGGCTCGCCCGACGCCTACACGCTGCTGCGGCGCCTCTGGTCGGCCTACCCCACCTCGTCGGAGGGCCGACGGGCCGGGCGGCTGCTCGCCTCCAAGTACGAGCCCCGCGGGCGCGAGTTTCGGCCCCGCGACGCCGACATCGCACAGCGCATGGACCGCCTCATGGGAACCTGGCGCTTCGAAGAGGCCACCGCGATGCTGTCAGACCGCGAGTCGCGCTTCGTGACGCCAGACTCCAACGCCTGCATGGCCTGGTACGCCTACGGGCGCTCGCACTTCAAGCGCAACAACATCACCAAGGCCGCGGCGGTGCTGGGCGAGAGCGGCCGCAAGTGTGTGGGCATCGACGAAGACCGCGGCGCCAAGAGCCTCTACATCGCCGGCAAGGCCCTCGAACGCAAGAAGGCCTGGGCCGACGCCGCCCGCCACTTCCAGCTCATCCCCGAGCTGTACCCAGCCCATACGATGGCCGATGACGGCTACGCCCTGGCCGGCATCGCCTGGCAGATCGCCGGCGAACCCGAGCGCGCCCTCGAGCTGTGGACCCGCCAGGTCGACGAGTACCCGACCGGCGACCTCGCCGCCGAGGGCTTCTGGCGCCTCGCCTGGATCTCCTGGCTCGACGGCGACACCGACGCGGCCATCCGCCACGCCGAGCGGATGATCTGGCAGGTGCCCTTCGAGAGCGACCCGGTGCATGTCATGGCGGCGTCGTACTGGGCGGCGCGATGGCGCATCCACCCAGACCGGGCCGACCCCGCAGCCCGACACCCCGATCCAGCCCGCGTGGCCCTGGGCATCGACCAGCTCGCCCAGCTCTGCCGTGACCACCCCACCCGCTTCTACAGCCTCCTCGCCGCCGCGAGGCTCTACGAGGTCGCGCCGGAGCGGGTCGCGGGCTTGCAGCGGCCGGCTCCATCGGGAGTCGAGGGGCTCGAGGTCCGAGCCGAGTGGCTCAACCAGCCGGCTGTGCAGCGGGCGCTCGCGCTGACGCGCCTGGGTCTGGTCGGCGAGGCCATGGTCGAGCTGGACTCGGCGCAGTCAGGCGATCCGCTGCCCGGAGAAGAGGCGCTCACGGCCTGGATCATCGAGCGGCGCAACCCCTTCGAGGCCCATGATCGCCTGCACAAGTATCTGCTGGGTCGCCCCGCGAGCACGCTCGGGCGCGACCGAGACACCATCCTGCAGACCGCCTACCCCGACCACTACTGGGACCTCGTGCAGCAGGCGACCGACGGCTACGGCTACGACG
Source organism: Myxococcota bacterium (assembly GCA_040264415.1). Classification (GTDB taxonomy): domain Bacteria; phylum Myxococcota_A; class UBA796; order UBA796; family UBA2385; genus M30B51. Next base: position 7,381 of record JBDQIL010000081.1, on the reverse strand, counting down.
GGCGCATCTTCCATGCGCTGGTTCGGGAGGAGTCGAGCTTCAACGTCCACATCGTGTCGTGGGCTGGGGCCAAGGGGCTGAGCCAGCTGATGCCCGCCACGGCGAAGCAGGTCGCGGGCTGGCTGGGCATCTCCGTCAACCGCACGACCATCTTCGATCCGCTCACCAACCTTCGCATCGGCAGCCGGTACCTCGAGTACCTCCGCGGCCTCTTCGACGACAACATGGTGCTCGCCGTGCCGGCCTACAACGCCGGAGAGGGCAACGTCGGCAAGTGGATCAAGGCCACCGACAACCCGCCCACCGACGAGTTCGTCGAGTCGATCCCCATCCGAGAGACCCGCCACTACGTCAAGCGGGTGCTCGGCACCTACCAGCTCTATCACTCGCTGTACGGCGACGGTCCGCTCTACCCGGACTGGTCGGCCCGCAACCACTCCGCGGTGCCCTGAGGGGGCGCCCCTCCCGCCACGCGGTGGGGGGGTTAGACCCCGCAGCATGCTTGACGAGTCCGAACCCGAGGCCGCCGAGGCGGCGACCGCTGTCTTCTCCGACGACATCGTCGAGGCCTTCGAAGACGCCCAGCTGCGCACCATCGGCGTGCTGCGCGCCGCCCGCGACGGTCTGCGCGACGGCATGACCGAGAAGGACGTGGTCGACCTCATCGAGAGCCTCGCCGCCCAGGCGGGGTTCACCGAGTGGTTTCGGCCGCCCTACGTCCACTTCGACTGCCCCGTGAAGCCGGCCTTCATCCCGTCCGGGAGGGTCTCTCTGAAGCCCGGCACGGTGGTCGAGATGGACGCGTGCCCCGCGACCGACCAGGCATACGGCGTGTTCGGCACGGTGGTGGTCCACGGGGGGCGCCCCGAGCCCGAGCTGGTCACCCACGCCCGCGAAGCCTGCCGCGCCGCGAGCGGCTTCGCCAGCCGGTGGAAGTGTACGGGCGAGGTCTTCGTCTACGCGCAGGCCTGGGCAAACAACCGGCGGGGCACCATCGACTCCGACTCGGTGGGGCACGTCTGCTTCCCCCGACTGGGGCGCACCGCCATCGCCTGGCCGCGGGCCGCCCGCGCCGCCACGCTCATGCGCCGGCACCGGGTGCAGTGGTTCAACCCGCGCCGCATGAACGGGTTCTACGCCATCCAGCCCCGGGTGGTCCTCGACGGACACGGCTGCGCATTTGAAGAGATGCTCCTCATCAACGGCGACGAGAAGCGGATCGTCGGCCGGCCGGGCGGGCTGGCTGAGGTGGGCACGCTTTAGCCTTGTGGCAGCAGGTGGTCTCGAGACCGCAGTCGCCCGCTCGCGACCCGCCGCCCGTCCGCGGTGACGCGCCGGCTGCCCCGATGGGGCCACCCCTCAGAGAGACTTGGCCAGCGCCTCGACCGCTGCGCGCCACGCGTCGGGGTCTTCGACTTCCACGAAGTGGAGGTCGTACAGCAAGTACCCGTCACCGGGGGAGAGGGCGCGCACCTCGGCCCGGGCCAGCGCAGGCGGCACGCCTGGGACCCCCACCTCGACCTGCACGCGGCCGCTCTGCACGAAGACGAGCTTGAAGTCAGCAGGCAGCGTGAAGGTGGCGCCCGCCGCCCCGATGTGGACCACGGCTGCGGGAGGATCGAGCAATGAGATCGCACGCCCCGACGGTGGAAGCAGCGAGAAGCTGCGACCGCTCTCGGCGCCGTGGACGGCGGGCGCGCTGCGCTGGAAGCCGTCGATGAAGCCGAGCAACACGCCGTCGGCGCTCCGGTCGGGCGCCGGCACGCCGACCCGCACCACGCTGGCCTCGAAGGTGAAGGTGTCCCCGCGCAGCGGGAACCAGACCCGCAGATCATCGCCTGCGGTCACCGCGCGGGCGGCGGTGGTCACCACCACGCCGCTTCGCTCGACCCGCACCAACGTGGCCCGCACCACCCCGCCGCGGCGCGGCAACAGCTCGCACACCACGCGTTCCTGGGCGGCGTCATCGAGCAGGCGGCGCGGGTCGAGGGTCATGGCGATCCCGGTGCGGGGGCGACTCCGGTAACCGCCGCTCCGGCGGGCTGGGAGGGCCAGCCGCGCTGGGATAGGCCGGGTGGGTGAAGATCGTCCACCTCACCGACCTGCATGTTCAAACCCGACCTCGGGCCCGCGATCTCGTGGGCAAGCGCTTGATCGGGACCACCAACCTGTACCTCCTGGGGCGGCGCACCAAGTTCTCCCCGGTGGTCCAGCAAGCCGCGGTAGACGCGACCGTGGCCGAAGAGCCCGACGTCGTGGTGATCACCGGCGACCTGACCGCGCAGGCCCTCGACGCAGAGTTCGCGGCCGCCCGCGCGCTCCTCGACCCCATCCTCACGCGCTTCCCCACCGTGGTGCTCCCGGGAAACCACGACACCTACGTGCGGGAGACCGTACCGGGCGAGCGCATGCGCGAAGTCTTTCGGCCGTGGATGGGCGACCGCATGCCCTGGCTGCACGTGCACGGCGAGGTGGCCTTCGTCGCCCTCGAGACCTGCCGCGCGCACCCCCTGTCGAGCGGCCACACGCCTCCCTCGCAGCTCGACCCCGCCCTCGAGCTCATCGAGCAGGCGGGGGATCGCTACGTCTTCCTGTGCCTGCACTACCCCCTGCGCGGGCGCCGAGGCGAGCCCTATGGCCCCCCCAGCCGGGCGCTCAGCAATGCCGCCGCGGTCGAGGCCATGCTGCAGCGCACGGGCGGCGTCGACGCCGTGCTGCACGGCCATGAGCACCATGGCTTTCGCTCGCAGGTGGACTCGGGCGGCGGCCCCATCCCCATCCTCAACCCCGGCGCGAGCGGCTACGCCCACCTCCCCGACCAAGACCGCACCGCCCACCTCAACGTCTACACGGTCGAAGACGGCCGCCTCTCCGGGGTGCGGCGTCTGCGCTTCATGGACGGGGTCTTCGCCGAAGAGCCTGGCGGCGCCTACGCGACGGGTCGCTGACCGGCTACCGTGGGGCACTGCCGTAGGAGCCCCCATGCGTCCCCTGCTCCCTCTCGCGTTGCTGTTCGCCTGCGCCGACGCGCCAGAGGCGTCCGACCGCACCCCAGAGGGGGTGGCGGCCATCGTCGATCCCGCTCGCCCCGAGCACTTCTTCGACGTGCCCTTCCCGAGCGACGCGCTGCTCGACGCCGACGGCCACCCCGATCTCACCGGCTACCCGGTCTGGGGGACCGACCTCGGAGCCCGGCTGGTCGACGGCTGGCGGTCGCGCCTCGAAGACACCGCGGTCGGATTCGGCAACCACTCCGCGGCGTACTTTCGGTTCGAGGGACCGCTCGACCTGCCCACCGAGACGCCGGGCACGCCCGACGACCCGGTCGTGCTCATCGACCTCGAGACCGGAGACCTCACCCCGCTGGTCCTGCGCTTCGTCGACGATCCCAAGGGCGACCCCTTCTACGGGCCGAACACCCTCGCGATCGCGCCGGCGCTGGGACACCCTCCCCGCAGCGGCGCGACCCTCGCCGCGGTGGTGATGACCTCAGCGGGTGCGCGCGCGCCCGCTGGCGTCGCCCTGCCAGAGGGCGTGCAGGGTGCGCTCGACCGGGCCGGCGTCACCGCCACCGCGGCGGTGGCCACCGTCTTCACGGTGCAAGACGCGGTGGGGCAGATGCAGGCCCTGGCCGCCGACGCCCGCGCCCGACTGGGTGACACCCCAGACTGGGGCGACGTCACCTTCCGGCGCGTCACCCGCCTCGAGTACCGCCAGGGCGAGACCCCGAGCGGAAAAGAAGGCACGGCTCAGATCGTGAGCTTCGAGGATGGCACGACGGCGACCACGTGGATGGCCGCCCAAGACCCCTCCGCCGACCAGGCCCTCGACCTGCTCGACTGGCCCATGGCGGTCTACGAAGCCGAGATCACGCTCCTCAACTACTCGGGGCTCGACGACCGGCCCTACATGAGCCCCGGCCTCACCCACATCAACGACTTCGAGCGGACCACCGGCTGGATCGACTTCGACGGCGACACCCTCCGCAGCACACCCGACCGCGAGCCCGTCCGGCTCACGCTGTCGCTGCCCAAGGGTCCCGACGGCGCCGCGGTCGCCGACGCGCCGGTGGTGATCTGGGACCACGGCACCGGCGGCTCGGCCTACAACATCGTCGCCCGCCGGAGCGCCGCCGACCGCGCCGAGGAGATGGCCGCGCTGTTCGCCGAGCGTGGGGTCGCGGTCCTGAGCCGCGACTCCCCCCTCTACGGGTCACGCTACCCGCTGATCGACGAGGGCTATGGCGCGTCGCTCGGCTTCTACAACATCGTGAACCTGCCCGCCTTCCGCGACAACCAGCGGCAGGCCGCGCTCGAAGGCGAGATGCTGCGCTGGTATGCCGAGGCCGGCCTCGCCGACGATCTGCCCGCTGGCTCCATCGACCCGACCGCCCTTCACCGCGCCGGGCACAGCCTCGGGTCGGTCACCTCCAACCTCGGCCTGAGCATCGCGCCCCAGGCGTGGCGATCCGGCTTCTTGAGCGGCTCTGGCGGCGTCTTCACACACTACGCTCTCGACACCGGCCTGCTGGGCACCCGCATCGACGCCGCGCTGGTGGACAGCCTGTTCGCGCTGTTCCAGGCCGACGCGCCCGACGAGCTCACGGTCCCAGCGATCCTGGGTGCGGCCTTGGCGCTGCCCCCCGACGCCTGGGACCACGTCGACCGCCTGCACCCCGTGCTCACCCTGTTCCAGTGGACCATGGACCCCTCCGACCCCATGTCGGTCGCCCCCGCCGAAGATCTCCCCATCGACATGATCATCGGGCTCGGCGACTATCAGGTGCCCGACTTCACCAGCTACGCGCTCGCCGAGGCGCTCCCGAGCTGTGAGGCCAGCGCCTGCACCGCTCAGAGCGACTACGACCCGCACGTCTGCCTGCACCGAGAGGACGAAGGGCTGGCCATCCTCGACGCGTGGCTCGAGGGGGCGGTCAGCCGCTGAGCTCGCCCACCGGCCCCAGCCACCGGGCGAAGTTCATCCAGCGGCCCACCGCGTCTCCCCGCAGGTCGGCGCCCACGTCTGCGGCGAAGTCGGTCAGGTCCAGGTCGGCCGCGAGCGTGGCCAGGGTCGCCTGCGGGCGCTGAACGAGCTCCTCGAAGTTCACCTCGATGAGCGGTCGGCGGAACGCGTCCCGCCAGTGGTCGGTGAGGGCCCGGTCGACCGCGTCTGCGGCCGCGAGGTCGTCGAGCGCAGTCGTGTGCTCGAGCCCGTCGCCATGAAGATGCCGACGAAAGAGGGAGAGGGCGCGGTCCCACGGGTTTCGGGTCACGAGCACGATGCGCGCGCCGGGGAGGATGGCCGGAATGCAGCCCAGGTCGAAGAGCCCACTGGGCCCGAGCCGGAGCACGGTCCGGCCGGCGGGGCGCGCGCTCGAAGACGGCGCCAGGCCCATGGCCCGACGGGCCGACCGCGCAGCCGATGGCAACCCCACCCAGTCGAGGCAGTCGGGCCAGGGGCGCCCCACTTTGCGCGGGAGGGTCTCGCGGACCGCCGCGATGGGGTCGCCGAGGGGGGCGCCCTCGACCGCGGGATGATGCGCCAGCAGGGACGCGACTCGCCCCGCACCGCTGCCCGGCGCGCCCACCACCACCACCACGTCGCGGGCACGTGGGGCGCCCGACGACGAGCGGACGACCGCGGGGGAGTACCAGGAGCGGGTGCGCTCGACCTGGTCCCAGGCGCGATCGCCCGACCAGACGCCCGGATCTCGATGATTTCCCTCGAGCCAGGCCAGGAAGGCCGGACCGGGGCGACCCGCGGCCGCCAAGAGGTCACCGCGGGCGAAGGCCAACGACGCGGCCTCGGCCACGGTCGTCGGACCGGCGGCCGCAGCCTGCACCCGCTGCAGCCCCTCGTCAGGGCAGCCCGCAGCGATGGCGGCGAAGGCGAAGGCGATCGCATGGGCGGGAGAGGGCCGGACGCCCGGCTCGAGCGTCGTGTCGAGCCGCGACAGCGCGTCCACCGCATGCCCATCGGACACGTCGGCTTGCGAGAGGCCGGGCTGGAGGCAGGCGCCGCGCGGATCGTCCTGCGCGAGCACCGATTGAGCCCGAAGCAGCACGCTGTGAGCAGCGGCGGTGTCGCCGAGCGCTCCCACGCAGGACGCCCGCAGCGCGGCGGCCTCTGGCCCCGGCGGGTCACCGGCTTTCCGAAGCGCCCGCAACGCGCGGTCAGGAGCGCCCGCCTCGAGGTAGGTCTGCGCCAGCTCGAGCGCCGCGGTTGGATCGCCTGGCACCTGGCGCACCGCCCCTTCGAGCGCGTCGAGGGCGCCCGCGCGATCGCCACGGGCGCGTCGCGCCCGACCGAGGGCGACCCGGGCGTCGATGTCGACGGGGTTCAGCGAGAGCAGTCGGGCGAAGATCCCCTCCGCCTCATCGAAGCGCCCCAGAGACTGCAGCGCGCGTCCGAGGCCGCGCATCGGTCCCACCTGAGCGGGCGACCGACGGGTGGCCCACTCGTAGGTCGCGGCCGCGTCGTCCATCCGGTCGGCCCGCTCGAAGGCCTCGGCCAGGGCCAGCAAGTCAGGCGTCGCGGCCGAGCTCAACGACACGGCGTGTCGCAGCAGCGAGATGGCGAGGTCGTGCTGGCCGTCCGACGCCGCGACCCGGCCGCGCATCCGCAGCGCCACCGGGTTGGACAGGTGCCGCCCTGCCGCCGGTCGAGCCGGGACATACAGATGGAGTTCGACCGTCTCTTCGAAGTTGGGCGCGCGCATGGATGGGTCCTCCAGCCCCGCCCATCGGCCCGGCAGACCGCGGGTTGAGCCGAAAGGCTCAGAGCAGCGGGCCCACCCGGTACACGCTCGCGCGGGCCAGCGCCTGCGCCCCGACTCGGCGGCGCAGCAGCGCCATGGCCTGACCGATGTCGTCGGCGACCAACAGGAAGGGCTGTTCGGCGCCATCGATCTTGACGCGCCAGCCTCTCCGGGCAGGCCGGACGGCGGCGGGCGCCGGCGAAGCCGGAGCCGCGACGGCGGGTGCGCGGGCTGGGCTGGGAGGTGGGGCGCCTTTCATCAGCGCAGCGGCGAGGGCCTCGACCGGCGACGCGGTGGGGGCCGCGCGCTCAGACGACGCCGGCGCCTCGTCTGCGGAGGCTGCTGGGGGCGAGGCCGACGAGGGCGAGGCCGACGGGGGCGAAGCAGGAGGAGACGGCGCGGTCACTGACGGCTCGCTCCCGACCGGCACCTGTCGCACCGCACCGTGCAGCGACGCCGAGGGCCGACGGGGACCTGTAGAGGGCTCCCAGGGCTCGGGATCAGTGGGCCGATCGGGCCGCACCAGCCGACGCCGGCGGCGACCCGACCCTGCAGCGGGTTGCTGCGCCGGGCGGGGCTGCAGCGTGGGCAGCGCACCCATCGAGGGCGGCTGCGCGACCGGGG
>JBDQIL010000080.1:0-9293 GCA_040264415.1 Myxococcota bacterium | reverse complement strand
GGCCACCACGGTGCCATGGGCCTTCAGCGCGGCCGCTGCGGTCACCCACTCCTCCTCCATCAGCTGGTTGCGGTGCTGGGCCTGGCAGGCTGGGCGGCGTGGAAGCGGCGGGCCTTGGGCCTCACCGGCAAGGTGGCGCCCTGGGCGCTGACCATCGGCGTGGCGCTGGTGCTGTCGCTGGGGCCGGTGGTGGTGTGGGGCGGGCGACCGCTGGGCCTGGGCGGCAGCGGGGTGGGCCTGCCGCTGCCCTACCTCGTGCTCGAGCAGCTCCCGGGCTTCAGCAGCTTGTCTCTGCTCTACCGCCTGGCGGGCGTGGCGGTGCTGGGCCTGTGCGTGCTCGCCGACCGCGCGCGCCCGGCGTGGGCCGGCCTCGTGCTCGCCGAGGTGCTGCTGCTGTCGCCGGCCGCCGACCTCCCAGCGGTCACCACCGCCCCAGACCCCGCTCCGTTTGCTGTCTTGGCGGCTGATCCCGAGGGCGCGGTGCTCGATCTCCCCCCCACCGCCAGCCGCGAGTACCTCTTCGAGCAGACGCTGCATGGCCACCCGCGCATCGGCTCGCTGAACGCCGGCCTCAACCTCGCGGGGCTGCGGCTGGGCAAGGCCGCCCGAGACGTGCGCGCCGGAGACGCTCCCCCGGGCCAGATCGCCGAGATCGCCCGCGGGTTTCAGCTGCGCTGGGTGGTCCAGCACCGCAACCAGCTGATGGAGGAGGAGTGGGTGACCGCAGCGGCCGCGCTGAAGGCCCATGGCACCGTGGTGGCCGAAGACGACCGCGTGCGCATCATCCGCTTGTACTGACGGGCCCGCGCTCGCGTCGGCGGGAGCGGCGAGCAGAGCGACGACCCGCGCCCGCCTACCGCCCGCGCGCCGCAGCCCACGCCTCGCGGGTCAGCTCCCACCGGTGGGTCTCGGTGACCCCCTCGTGGTGGGCGAGGTGAACCGTCTCGACGATCCGCGCGCCCGTCTTGTGCTTCACCCGGGCTGACGCGACGTTTCGCGCGGCGCTGTGCAGGGTGAGCCGCGGGTGCCCCACCTCGAAGAACAGCCAGTCCTGGAAGGCGGTCACCGCCTCGGTCATCAGCCCCCGCCCTTGCCAGGCCCGGCCGATCCAGAAGCCCCGGTGGTCGGTGGCGTCGGGCGCGCAGCGCCACTCGAGCAGGCCCACGGCCTCGCCGCCCGAAGGCACGGTCTCCACCGGCACGAGCGCCCAGGCGTGGGCCTGTCCAGCCGCCACCCGCGGCAGCAGGTCGCCCGCGAAGAACTGGCGCACCCCGCCCGGCGGGTAGGGCCACGGCACCGCGACCGAGAGGTGTCGGATGATCTCCCAGTGTGCGAAGTGGCGCTCGAGGTCTTCACAGTGACGCAGACCGACGGGCTCCAGCAGCAGCCGGGGCGTCGTCAGCCGGGGCGTCATCACGCGGCTACCAGGTGACCGTGGCCGCGGCGCCGTAGTGGTCGGACAGCGACGTCTCGACGCTCGCCCCGTCGAAGGTGATCGTGACGGTGCCGTCGAGCACCCGCTCGGGCGCCGAGCCCTCGGCGCCGCTCACCAGCACGTGGTCGAGGATGGTGTCGACCGAGTCGTGGTCGGAGCCGTCGCCCGCGATGGTGTTGTCGGTGCACCACGTGCAGAAGGGCGCGCTCGCCTCGACATTCGGATCGACCCAGCCGGCCGCCCCGAAGCGGGCCCAGTTGTCGGGCAGCTCGGCCGTGATGCCGCCCGCAGCCTCGGGGCCGGTGTTCATGTCGCCCAACAGGACCGCGGGGCCCTCACCCACCCGGTCGCCGATCCAGGTGAGCATGGCGTCGATCTGGCCAGCCTGCTCGGCCTCGTAGGACGGGTAGTCGGCGCCCCCGTAGGCCGGCGAGTTCAGGGCGGCGGCGAGGTGGGTGCAGCTCACGTCGAGGCCATCGATCTCGGCGGAGATCACGCTGCGCCACACCAGCCACGCGTCGAGGTCGAGCGACGCGGTGTCGGAGATCTCGGTGCGGCTGAGCAGGATGAGCCCGTTGTGGCCGCCCCAGGCGTAGCTCGACGAGCCCGTGAGGCAGGTGTCGACGATGGCGTCGATGTCGTTGAGGCCCACGTTGGCCGCCGCACACTCGGTGCAGCCGTCGGACAGCGCACCGAACTCGTCGCCGCACGAGCCGAGCACGCAGTTGGTCAAGTTCTCGGCGCCTTCGCACGCCTCCCGCGCGCACTCAGCGAGCGGGTCGGTCTCTTCTTCGGTGCACGCGGGCTCATCGGCGCCCTCCTCGGCGGTGACCTCGACGTAGCTGTGGGGGAAGGTGCCCGACACCCCGTCGAGGATCGCGCTGATCGAGTCGGCGGTCCACACCTCCTGAAGACAGACGATGTCGGCATCGAGCCCGGTGAGGGCAGAGACGATCTCGGCCTCGCGCTCGGGGGCGTAGGTCACGAAGCCCGTGGCCAGGCCCGCGTTGTAGGTCGCGACCCGGGCCGACGAGGGGTCGGCGCCGGCGCTCCCGGTTTCGTCGGCCTTGCCGGAGCATGCGATCAGGGGGGCGAGGGCGAGGGACGCGGCGAGGGCGAGGCGCATGGAGACTCCGGGGCGCGGAACCGGGCCATGCTGCCACACTTGGGCGCCGACCGCTCAACCGGGACGCGCGGGCACCGGGCGAACCCTCTCCCTGGGCGCCACACCGCGAAGCCGCACCCCCGCGCACGCGCGGGCGACCCACCGCGCCCGCCCGGGGTTCAGGGGCAGGCCAGCCGCCGGGCGTCGAGGTCCCAGTGCTTGATGAGCGTGTCGAGATCGGGGCCGACGTCGCAGACCTCGTCGGCCCGGCCCGGCGCCTCGGCCCAGTCGTCGACGTATTCGACGTGGAACGCCGCCTTGCCCCCGCCCGTGAACACGCCCAGTCGGGCGCACTCGTCGTAGCTGGCGCACTCCTCGTTGAGCGCCCAGTCGAACCAGGGCTCGAGGTCTTCGAGCTGGTCGAGGTCGTTCTTCAGCCCCACGCTCAGCCCGCGGCGGTGGGCGGCGTCGGCCAGGAAGCGGTTGAAGTGCAGCTGCTCGGTGGGGTTGAGGCCGAGCCCGTGGTCGTTGGCGTAGGCATCGACGTTGTCGGGCTCGACAGCGTCGCAGCCCCGGGCGACCGCGTGGTCGAGCCGACCCTCGGCCAGCTCGCGCACGGCGGGGTGCATGACGTCGAGCCACCGCTCTCCGTCCCACTCGGGCAGGGGCTCGCCGATGGCGGCGTCGGGGAGCGCGTCTACGTCTTCTCGCCAGTCCTCCACCGTGCCGGCCGAGAAGTAGCAGACCACCACCGCGCCGTCGGCGTGCAGCGCGTCGAGCACGGGGTCGGGCGCGTCGAACAGGTCGAGATCGAACATCTCGACGCCGAGATCGGTGGCCGCTGTGGCGTCGAGCTGGCCCGAGAGCTGCCACTGCAACGCGACGCCCGGGGCGGGCTGCCAAGCGTCACCTGCGGGCACCGGGTCGCCCCACTCGGGCGCGACGCAGGCGCCATCGAGCCACACCTCGCCGGTGGGGCAGCGCGGGTCGTCGGCGCAGGCCGCCACAGCCGCCCCGATGGCTGCAGCCGCAGCCCCACCGAGGCCCCGGCGCCTAGCCGTCATCGCCATAGATGTCGCGAAAGCCACCATCGACCCACGACTGCGCGGCGGCGCGGCTCAGCTTGAAGGAGGGCGGACAGGCGGCGCGACCCACCTCGTCGCCGATGGCGTTGGTGGCCACCAGCTCGCCTTGCGGCTCGAACTCGTCGGGGATGAGGTCGAAGACCACCAGCAAGGGCTCGCCCCCGGCGCCCTGGGCCCGGGCGGTGCGCCGGTGCGCCCGGCGGATCTGCTGCTGGGTGCGGGTGAGGAAGTCCTGCGCCGCCTTGACCTGCGTACGGAAGTCTTCTTCGCCCAGGGGCTTGGGGTCTTTCTTGTTGCGGCCCATCACCCACGGCACCACCAGCGCGGGCTCGTCGTGGTCGTCGTGGGTCATGGCCAGGGCCCAGCCGCCACCGTCTTCGTTCTCGACGATGCGGGCGGTCCAGCCCAGGCCGGTCCAGGTGCGATCAGAGGTGGCGTCCATGCGGGCAGCCTATGGGGCGTGGGCCCGCGGCGCGAGCCAGGTTCTGTCCGCCTGCGGTGTGGCCCTCTGAGCGTGCGGCTCAGCCGGTCCGCGCCGGCCCGTCGGACGCCAGCCGGTCGTCGATCTCCCCCGGATCGACCCCGTACAGGGCGCAGACCGCGTGGTGGAGCGCCTGCGAAGCGGCCGGATCGGCGCCCCGAGCGGCTTGGAGGGCGTCGACCGCATCGACCACCGCGTCGTGATGCCGGCGAGCCGCTGGGTCCGCCGCGTCGATGCGTCGAATCGGCAGCTGCGACAGGGCGTTCCAATAGAACTCGCGCACCCCGCCGCCCTTGCGCTTGGCTCGCTGGCCGTGTCGCCACACCATCAAGGGCGCGTTGAGCAGGCCGAGCAAGTAGCGCAGGTCTTCGGGCTGGCCGCGATCGAAGAGGGCGGTGGTGTCGGTGAGGCCGATGGGGTCGCCCGGCGGGGCCAGGCAAAAGCGGTGCGACCGCGCCAGGGCCGGGCAGAGGATGCGGGGCCGGTCGATGCGGGCGTGGTGCAGCGGCCACGAGAAGCGCCACCAGGGGCGGTCACCGCGGCGCACCGGGGCGCGCGCCTCGAGCGCGGCGCGGTGCGCGGACAGGTGGTCTCGGGCCGCGGCGGGCAGGTCGCTCCAGGAGGAAGCCCCCGGCGTGTAGAGCAAGAAGTGGTCGGTGGCGTGGAGGTGAAAGGCAGACAGGTCGCGGCCCCGGGCGCGGCGGCGCGCGAGGGCCGGGGGCAGGCCCCAGGCAGCCACCTGCGCGGCGCTCAACCCACCGAAGACCGCGTTGCGACCAGTCTCCATGCCCTTGCCCACGAAGAGCACCTCGCCCAGCGGGGGGCCCGCCGCGTCAATCCGGGCCGCCACGGCGCGGGCCGCGGGGCCCGAGAGGCTCCAGGGGGGCGCGCCCAGCGACGCGCGCGCCACGCGGCGGGCCGGGCCCCGGTCCAGCGGATCCGCCGGGTCGGGCCGCCGCACGGTCACCGTGGACGACCCGGGCCGCACCTCGAGCCGCACCAGGGCCGCCTGAATCCCCACCCCCGAGAAGACCGGCCGCGCGCCAAAGTCGATCACCTCGACGACGTGCGGCGCGAGGTGGGCCCGCAGCCGGTCGGCCTTGTGCGCCCGCAAGAAGCTCCGCGACACCAGCAGGGTGACCGATCGGCGGGCCAAGCGCAGGGCCTGGGCGAAGAAGTAGAACAGCACGTCGCTCTTGTCTCGGTAGACCTCGGGGAAGGCGGCCTTCAGGTGGGCGCAGCGGGGGTCACCGCGGCCCCAGACCTCGTCGATCGAGAAGTAGGGCGGGTTTCCAAGGACCACGTCGAAGCGGCCCGGGTCGGGGTCGGGGTGGCCGGCGAAGGCGAAGGCCTCTGCCCAGTCGAGGGGCCGCACTGGGGGATCGAGCGGCCCGCCCGCGAAGCCCGGACCGATGAGGGCGTCGCCCAGCACGATGTTGGCGCGCAGGTCGAGGTCGGGCGCGCCGGCCCACGCGGCCAGCGACCCACGGGCGGCGTGCACGGCGGCCGGGTCGCGATCCACGCCGAAGAGCTGGCGGCGCACGAGGGCCGCCCGGTCGAGGCCGGGGGCGCCGAGGTGCTCGGCGGCGGCCACCAGCAGCCGACCGTCGCCACACGCCGGGTCGAGCAGGCGCAGGTCGGGCTCCCCCCGATGGGGCGCCAGGGCCACGTCCACCAGCAGGCGCGCGAGCGCCGGGGGGGTGTAGACGACGCCTGGAGCGCGGACCGGCGGGTCGGGCGCTACCAAGCCGCCAAGAAGCGGTCGACCTCTTCGCGCTCGCGCAGCCCCAGGCTGAGCTGCACGCACGTGTTGCAGACATCGACGCCGTTGTAGGTGTAGAGCCCGGCGGCTTCGAAGTGGCTGCGGCCGCAGAGCTTGCAGGTGGCGTCGTCGGCCGCGGTGAGCGTGGCGCGGTTCTGGGTGATGCGGATGACGCAGCGGTCGCAGACCACCGTGTCGCCACCGGCGATCATGTGGGCCACCTCGGCGTGGGCGCGGCCACAGGTGGTGCAGCGGGTCTCTTCGCCGTTCGACACCCGGCGCGGCTCGCGCAGGCGCGCGGTGGGGGTGACCTCGCGCAGCAGGCGGTCTACCACCGGCAGGGCGTTGCGCTCGGCGCCGCGGCGCCGCAGGTTGCGGCTCGAGTCGGCCTCGCCGTACAGCGACAGCGCCACCCAGGCGGCCACGGCGAGCTCTTCGTCGGCGGTGGTGGCCCACGAGCGCAGCAGCTCACGGCCCGCGGTGCTGCGGCGCAGCCCGATGCTCAACAGCAGCAGGGCCTGGTACGCCCGGGCCCGGGCGCGCTCCTGCTCGAGGTTGCGGCGGTGCTGCTGCACGTCGTGGGCGGGCCCGTGGCGATCGACGGCGGCGCGCTTGAGGTCGGCCTCGTCGAGCTTGAGCCCGGTGGTGAGGTACTGCTCGGGCACCGCGCCCGCGACCATGAGCGCCACGCCCCCGAGCCCGGCGCCGTACCACTTCGCCGGGTCGCGCAGGCGCCCGCAGGCGTGGTCGGCCACGGCCCGCTGGGCCAACCCGCAGGCGGCCTCCCACAGCTGAAAGCGCAGGCCCTCGTCCTGGGTGAAGTTGATGGCCTGCAGGATGGCCGAGGCGGCGTCGGGGCCGATGTGGGCGAGCTCGTCCAGGATGGCGCGCACGCGGGTGCGGGTGAGCGCGCGGCCGTCGGCGTTGGCGCCGGGGCTCATGCGGTCGTAGCCCCGCACCTCGGTCTCGAGGGCCTGCATCATCCACCGCAGGTCGCCGCCCAGCCGCCGGGTGCGCACCATCTCGATGTAGGACGGCATGTGGGCGGGCTGCTCGCGGAGCGCCTCGCGGAACATCTTGAGGGCCTCGTTGGGCTCGCCCTCTTCGAGCAGCGTGCAGCCGAGCGCGTGGCGCGCGGGCACGTTGTCGGGGTCGGCCAGCAGCGCCTGGTGGCAGGCCTCGCGGGCGCGGCTGTACTCGCCGAGCTGAAACCACGCCATGGCCACCCGGGCGAGCACCGGTGCGTCGTCGGGGCGCTGCCGCAGGTACTGCCGAAAGTGCTGGATGGCGTTGTTGTATTTGCCCAGCTCGTAGGCCACGAGCCCCAGGTGGAACCACGCCGCCGGCGCGTGGCGCTCGTGCTCGCGCAGCCGGATGAAGAACTTCTCGGCCTCGCGGTGGCGCCCGGTGAGCAGGCAGCCCACGCCCAGGTCTTTGAGCAGGGGGGCGATCTGGGCGGGCGGCGGGTCGCGCTGCAGCGCCTGCACCAGGTGGTACTGGGCGCGCTCGACCAGCCGCGGGGGGTGGCCCTGGCGGTGGGCGACCACCATCAAGGTGCGGCCCAGCTCGAGGTGGGTCTCCCACGCTTCGCTGGCCAGGCGGCAGGCCATCTCGAGCTGCCGCACCGCCTGCCCGGGCTCGTTCTGAATCCGCGCCAGCAGCCCCATGGCCAGCCGCAGGTCGGCGCGCTCGCCGTCGATGCGGACGGCCTGGTCGAGGTAGCGGGTGGCGGCCCCCGCGCGCTCCATGCCGGTGAGCGACAGGCCCGCGAGCACGAGGGCCTCGGCGTTGGCCGGGTCTTCCTGCAGGCTCTTGCGCACCAGGGCCAGGGCGGCGTTGCAGTCCTTCTCGCCGCCGCCGTGGTAGAGCCCGCGACCCAACACGGCGCGGGCCAGCTCGATGCGGGCCGTCGGATCGTCCGGCATCTTCGCCGCCTTCTCCTCGAGCCGGCCGATGGACCAGTCCAGCTTGGTGTGCGGGAAGAGGCTGTGCGCGCGGGCAGAGGCGGGCGTCATGGCGAACCCTTTCGGCGGGCGCCGCAGGACCGCGGCGCCGACGGGCAGGCTATCACCGTCGGATCGGGCGCGCGAACGGCGCCTTGGGCGAGCGGGCCGCTCGTCGGGCTCACGCCGGGCGCCCGCCGACCACCCGCCACCCCTCGACCGCGAGCGGCCCCGTGACCAGCCCGTCGCAGAGCTCTGCCACCTGCGCCGCCGACTGCACGCCCCCCGGCCCCACGAACAGCAGCGCCAGATCGTCGCGGGCGTGCACGCGATCGCCCACCACCAGTACATGCTCGAGCAGCATCAGCCGGTCGTCGAGCCCCACCGCGCGGGTCTCGACCCAGAAGCGCTGAAACGGGGCGAGCTCGTGGCGGTAGGTGAGCGTCTGGCGGGCCACCATGGGGTTGACCCCCACCGCTCGCCAGCGCTGCAGGGCGCCGGCGCGCAGCATCCAGCTCACCCGCGCGTGCTCGCACACCCGCGCGTAGGCCGCCTGGTTCATGTGGCGGTTGAGGTCGATGTCGCCCAGGCCCACCCGATGGCGGGTGCGGAGGTGCGTGGGGCGCGCCCCGGTGGAGGGGCGAAGGCCCCACAGGACGCGGGGGAGGGTCTCGGCGAGGTAGCGCAGCATGTTCTGCGGCTATTCCGCCCCGGGGGGGCCCGCCGCCCGGCCACGCTGGAGCCTCCCGTCCACCGGGATAGACCCGTCATCTGCCCGGAGCCCGACCATGCGCGCCCTCGACGTCTCCACCAGCTGGATGGCCAGCATCGCCACCCTGGGCCGCGGCATGTGGATGGCGCCGGTGGGTCCGCGGCCCACGGGTCGCTTGGTGCTCTACGAGTTCGAGGGCTGCCCCTTCTGCCGACGGGTGCGGGAGGCGGTCTGCATGCTCGACCTCGAGGTGGAGCTGCGGCCGTGCCCCAAGGGTGGCGAGCGATTTCGACCCGAGGCGGTCGCCCGGGGCGGCAAGGCCCCGTTCCCCTACCTGGTGGACGAGGGCGCGGGCATCGAGCTGTACGAGAGCGCCGCCATCGTCCGCCACCTCTTCGCCAGCTACGGCACCGGGAAGCCCCCCTGGCACCTGCTCAGCCCGCTCACCTTCGTCGGCGGCGTGAGCGTGGGGCTCTGGCGAGCCGGAATGGGCATCCGCAGCCTGCCGTCGAAGGCGCCCACCCAGCCGCTGTCGCTGTACGGCTTCGAGTCGTCGCCGTACACGCGCATCGTGCGTGAGGCCCTGTGCGAGCTCGAGCTGCCCTACACCCTGCACACCACCCCCATGGGCTCGGCCCGGTGGCGCGACGTCCGCGAGCGCGGCGGCAAGGCGATGGTGCCCTACCTCATCGACCCCGACAGCGACGTCGAGATGCACGAGAGCGCCGCGATCAAGCAGCACCTCTATGCCACCTGGGGGGCCTGACGGC
>JBDQIL010000079.1:0-9293 GCA_040264415.1 Myxococcota bacterium | reverse complement strand
GGGCCATAGATGGCCGGCCACGGCCTGGGAGGGCACCAGCGAAGCGACGTTGGAGGCGGCTGCCGAGGGCGGCCGAGCCTCGCCGGTACTGAATGTTTTTACAGGCGACCCCGGAGGCTGTCAAAGCTAGTTTGAGGGTCTCTGGGCTCGAAGCCCCGGCCGGTCCCGGTTTCCGTGGAACACGGTCGATCTCGGTCGCCGATCGGGGGTGCGGTGCGCACCCGATCGCCACCCGGCGCGCCCCCACGACCGGCAGACGAACACAGCATTATCGGCGATCGACGCCGATGCCCTGGCTGCGCACGCCCGTGGAACGATGGGCGCTCCACGACGCCTCGGCGCGGCTCGGTGCCACGGGCTCGAGGCGCGACGAACGCGCCCTCGACGGCCGTCGCCGCGGGGCGTCGGGGGCCACGGGAGGCGCTGCCGGTCAGTTCGCCGCGAGGCCGGCCGACGCGGGGGGCGAGGCCACCGGGGCGGGCGCCGAGTCGGAGGCGGGCGCCGGCGGCGGCCCCGGCGGCGCGGCGGACGGCGCGGCGCCGGCACGCGCGGGGCGGCCCCCCGGAGGGGGCTCGGCCCCGTCCGGCCCGGCAGCCGAGGGCTGGGGAGCGACGGAAGCGGTGGACCCATCTGGGGTCGTCGCCCCATCGGCTCCCCCGACCGCAGCCTCCGCGCGCCTCGCGCGCTCGGCCCGCTCCTGCTCCTGTTCGTCGGCGGCCGCCTCACGGCCGCGGGCTCGCTCCAGTTGCTGCAGCCGGGTGCGGCCCATCATGTCGACCAACAGCCCGACCACCTGCTCTTTGAAGTCGGCGTTCGGAGCGCCGGTCCCTACGATCTTCTCGACGACGGCTGCCTCGCCCGAGCGAGGATAGCCGCCGGTGGCGGCGAGCGCGGCGGCCGCGCGCGCGGCGGGGCTCACGGCCACCTGCGTGACCGGCTCAGCGGCGGCTGTCGCGCCAGGTGTCGCGTCCGATCCCGGCACCCGGCGGGTCGGCTCCCGGGGCTGCACCATGGACGCGTCGATGCCGGGAGGGATGACCTTCATGGAGGGCCCCGGGGGGAGAGAGTTCGGCGACGCCCACTGCGACGCGGTCGGAGGTTCGAAGGCCCCGGTCTCGGCGGGTCAGCGGCGGTACGGACCCGGCGCGGGAGAGGAGGGGCCGTAGCGCAGCTGCGCCCAGACGAGCACCGCTGCTGGAGGAAGGACAATCGCGCCGAACAGCATCGCCTTCGCCATGAGGTCACCGGAGCTGGATCGGACCAGGATGGGGAGCGGGAGGAGCAACATCGCGACGGCGATCATGGCGAGGATCAGGTCGATCGTGGGCAGGGAGGGACGGCTGGCCTTCATGGAAGCCTCGGGGCGGGTCGCCGCCATGACGGCGGCGGGTGCACCCCGGGGAACGGAAATCAGCGCGCTTCGTCCCCGTCACGACTTGTCACCGCTCTGTCCCAGTCGCGGTGACACCGCTTATCGGCCGCGCTTGGACTCATGGACAGAGACGACACCACTGGTCCGACCCCGGCGAGCCTGCACGACGAGCAGGGTCACCATCGGCGGCAGCACCATCACCGCCAGGAACGCGACCTTGAACGGATCGAGGGCCGCGGCATCCGCGACGACCGGGACGGTCAGGCCGAGAATAACCATTCCAAGTACCATCAGGCCGAGGTCCGCGGTGGCGTTCTGGGCCGGGCTTCGAGTGGGTATGCGCTGGTTCATGGAGACTCCGGATGGGGGTGGTGCCGCGATGCAGGCGGGGGTGTCTTTCCGACAAGTGCGGCATCCCTCGCTGCCGAGATCATTGTCCCACTGAAGTGAGCTTCTACAAACAACGTCAGGGACGCGATCCCTGAGTGTGTGTCAAATGCCACGATTTCGACATACCAGACAGAACGGACACCACACACGCACCCGCGCCCCGCGGTGCCAGCCCCGCACCGCGCCCAGCGTTAGGCGCGGGCATGATCGATCCAACCGGTGTGCTCCTCTCGGCGACCTTCGCGGGCGTGGTCGCGATCGGCGCGACGGTCGCGGTCGAACGCTGGGGTGGGCGCGCCGGCGGCCTGCTGGGCACCCTGCCCACCACCATCGTGCCCGCAGCCATCGGCATCGCAGCCGGCTCCCCCGACCCCAGCGCCTTTCAAGACGCCATGTTCGCCACGCCGGCCGGCATGCTCGTCAACGCCCTGTTCTTGTGGACCTGGCGGGTGCTGCCCCCGCGCCTGCACGGTGAGGGGGTCGCGGGCCGGCTGGGGCTGATGGTGGCCGCGTCGCTGTCGGTCTGGGGCGTCGCAGCCGCCCTGTCGGTCGCCGCGCTCACCGCCGTGGCGCGGGCGCCCCTGCCGCGCGGCGCCCTGGCGGTCACCCTGACCGTCGCCTTGGTGGCCGTCGGGGCGCTGGCCTGCCGCCGCGCGCCCCCGTCCCCCAAGGGCGGCCGGGCCGTCCGCTTGCCCGCGTTGCTGTCTCGGGGGGTGCTGGCAGCGGCGGCCATCGGCGCCGCCGTGGCCCTCGCGAGCGTGGGCGGGCCGTTGGCCGCAGGCATGGCAGCGGTCTTCCCCGCGATCTTTCTGACCACCATGGTGTCGCTCTGGCTGAGCCAGGGCGAGGCGGTACAGGTGGGCGCGGTCGGCCCCATGATGCTGGGTTCGGGCTCGGTGTCGGCCTTCGCCGTGGTGGCGGCCTGGGCCGTGCCCGTGTGGGGCATCGGCCTCGGCGCGGCCGCCGCGTGGGCAGCGGCCGTCGGCCTCGTGACCGTTCCCGCCTGGTGGTGGCTGGGGCGCGGTCGCGAGCAGCGCTGAGGCCCGCGACGCGCCCCGACCGTCCGAGCGCTACTGCGGCGCGGGCTGACCGGACTCGCGCATGCTGCGGTAGTGGTCTTCGTCTTCGAAGTCGGTCTTGTAGGCGATGAACTCGCCATCTTCGGAGCAGCTCGTCTCCACCTGCAGCTGGCAGACCTCCGACGAACAGTCGGAGTCGTCGAAGCCGTTGTACTGGGCGTAGGAGTCGCCGTCTTCGTCGTAGACCAGGTAGTCCTGGCTGGGGATCTGGCCCTGGTCACCGATCTCGAACGCCAGCTCTTCATTCCAGGTGTCGCTCTCGTACCACGCGGTCGTCGAGGTGCCGGAGGACTCGACCTTGACGTCGGCGGCGTTCTTGCCAGAGGGGGTGAAGGTGTAGGTGATGGTGCTCACCGTGGCGTCCTCGCGCAGGTAGCCGTAGTCCACCCGGTCGCCATCGTAGTGCTCCTCGGCGTCGCTGAGGACCTCGCTGTCGGACCAGTCAAAGACCCAGTCGTCGCCATCTTTCACGCCGGTGAAGACCGCGGTGCCGATGACCAGGACGGCCGCGTCGGAGCCGTAGGTCTCGATCTGGCCGAAGGCCACAGCGTCGCTGCCCTCGTAGTCGTCGGTGTAGACCCAGTCGCTCACGCCCGGGCCGTCGCCCTGGGGCACGTAGGCGTCGGAGAAGTTCTCCTGGATGGTCGTGTCGCAGTTCAGCGACTCTTCCTGGTAGGGGATCTCGAAGAGCCAGATGCCGGTGAGCGAGTTGCAGCCGGTGAGCAGGGCGAGAGCGGGGACGGTGATGGCGCGCATGGGTTCCTCCATGGAATTTCACCGTGGAAGCTATTGGGAGCCGGAGGCCCCCGCTGGGCGCTGGGCGAGGGGTCACAGGCATGTCACGCGCGTTAGCGGCCCCCACACCCCGGAGGGTTCATGGCAGGTCGTCTCGCAGGAAGGGTCGCGATCGTCACCGGCGGCAGCCGGGGCATCGGTGAAGCCATCGCTACGGCCTACGCCCGCGAGGGCGCGCGGGTGGTCGTGGCCTCTCGCAAAGAGCCGGGCATCACCGCGGCGGCCGATCGGATCAACGCCATCGTTCCGGGCAGCACCACGCCGATGGTCTGCCACGTCGGCCGCCTCGACACGCTGCCCGACTTCGTCCAGCGCGTCTGTGATGAGGTCGGCGAGCCCGACATCCTGGTCAACAACGCCGGCACCAACCCCTACTTCGGGCCCATGATCGACGTGGAGTGGGGCGCCTGGGAGAAGACCTTCGACGTCAACGTCAAGGGGCCCTTCGAGCTGTCCCGCCAGGTGGCGCGGCGCCTGCTCGCCGCGGGCCGGCCGGGCGCCATCCTGCACGTCAGCAGCATCTTCGGCCAGCACGCGGCGCTCTTTCAGGGGGTCTACGGCATGACCAAGGCCGCGCTCATCTCGATGACCCGCACCTTGGCCACCGAGCTCGGCCCGAGCGGCATCCGGGTCAACGCCATCGCGCCCGGGCTGGTCGAGACCCGCTTCAGCAGCGTCCTCGTTGAGAACGACGAGCTGGTGCGTCGCTACACCGAGCGCGCCGCCCTGTCGCGCTACGGCGAGCCCCACGAGGTGGCGGGCACGGCGGTGTGGCTGGCGAGCGATGAGGCCAGCTTCGTGACCGGCCAGACCATCGCGGTGGACGGCGGCTACACCATCGCCTGACCGCGGCGCGGCGGGTCAACCACCCGCCATCGCGGGCAGCCGCACCTCGAAGCAGGCGCCTGCGCCCGGCTGGCTCTCCACCGACAGGTGGCCGCCGGCCTGCTGCACCAGGTTGAAGCTGATGCTCAGGCCGAGCCCGGTCCCCTCTCCTGGCGCCTTGGTGGTGAAGAAGGGGTCGAAGATGCGGTCCTGCACCTCGGCAGACATGCCCGGCCCGGTGTCCGCCACCCGCACCCGCGCCTGTCCGTCGATCGTGTCGATGGAGATGGTCACCTCGTGGCTCGAGGGCGTGCCGCGCGGCAGGGCCTGCCCGGCGTTGACGAGCAAGTTGAGGATCACCTGAAAGAGCTGCCCCTCGTTGATCCAGACGGCGGGGCACGGGCCCCGCTCGACCACCACGCGGGCGCAGTCGCGCAGGTGGCGGTCGGCCACCCGGAGGGCCTTCTCGGTCACCCGGGCGACCTCGACCCGGCCCATGGCCGCGTCGGTGCGGCTGAAGCCGCGCAGCTCGTCCACGAGGCCCGCCACCCGCAGCTGTCCCTCGTGCACGTCGTCGAGGCACTCGAGCCACGAGCGCAGCTCGGCGACGAGCGCGGGCGCGTCGGGGGTCGCTCCGCGCCCCACCGACTCGATCCGCTCCGCGAGGTCCTCGCGCACCATCTCGGTGTTGGAGAGCATGTAGGTCAGGGGGTTGTTGATCTCGTGGGCCAAGCCGGCCGCCAAGATGCCCATGCTGGTCAGGCGATCGGCGCGACAGAGGTTGGCCTGCATCTCGAGGCGCTCCGTGAGGTCTCGGGCGATGGTCACCGTGGTGGCTTCGCCGTCGAAGACCGCGCGCATGGTGTGCACCTCGGTCCGCGCCACCGCCCCGTCGGCGCGCAGGAGGCGGGCCTGGAGGGGGGCGGGCGGCGCGTCCGCCTGCGACGCGGCGGCCCACTGCGCGACGAGGGCCTCGCGGTCCTTGGGGTGAACGAGCTCCTCGATCGGTGAGCCCACCAGCCCGTGTCGGCGCCGGCGCAGCAGCGCCTCGGCGGCCAGGTTGACGTAGATGATCCGCCCGAAGCGGTGGAGCACCATCGCGTCGGGGCTGCCCTCCACCAGGCTGCGAAAGCCCTGCTCCGAGGCCCGCAGCCGTCGCTGGGCGGCCCGCTCCTCGGTGATGTCGAGGGCGGTGCTCAAGGCCCGCCCGCCGCCCGTGGAGTCGGCGAGCGGCGCGGTGACGACCCGGATCCAGCGCGCCGGGCTCCCGCCCCCACCGAGCCGGAGATCGACGCGATCGGTGCCGCCAGAGGCGAACACCCGGCGCACATGGGCGCACCACGCCGCCCGGCTGTCACGGTCCAAGAACCGGTGGAGGGGGCGGCCGTGCGCCCCGCCCTTCGGGAGCCCCATCAGCCGCTCGAGGGCCGCGTTGGCCACGTGCACGGTGCCCAGGCGATCGATGGCGGCTTGCGCGGACGGAGCCGCGTGAAAGAGGTCGAGACCGTCGGACTCCGGCTTCGCCGCCTGCGGCCCGCGGGGCACCCGTACGGTGAGCTGGGAGACAGACATCTGAGACCTCGAGGGGCGACCGATCACCCCCCAATCGGTCGCGGTCGGGGGTCCTTGAGCGCCGAGGCCAAGCCGGAGCGGCCTACGCAGCCGCGCTCCGCGCCGAAGGGCGGGTCTTCCGCCAGAAGTAGGCCATCGAGATCAAAAAGAGGGTCGTGCAGACGATCGAGGTGATGTAGCTGACCGACGTGAAGAAGCTCAGCCACGAGATGTCGGCGGCGCCCAGATCCTTGTAGAGCATCAGGCAGACCGCGCCGAGGTAGCCGAAGGCGTCGGTCACGTAGATGAGGAAGCCCGCCGTACCGATGGCCCCGACCGCAGCGATGAGCCGATCGAAGAGCACGCAGCCGTAGGGCACGTAGGCCAGATACAGGCCGAATCCGACGCCGATCATCCAGGCTTCGGGGCCGATCCCGCCCATCTCGTAGGCCAGGGTGAGCAGGCCCACGAGCGCGGTGCCCACCGCCATGAACGCGTGCACCAGGATGAGGGCCTTGCGGTTGTCGCGGATGAGCAGGAGCAACGCGAGCGCCACCATGACCCCGAAGGCGACCGGCAGCTCGGAGACACCGATGATCTCTGGTTCTTCGGCGTAGCCGACCGCGCTCCACAGCTCGACCGCGAAGTTGTCCCGGATGTCGCGGTAGGCGGTGAGCGCGATGTAGAGCACCGTCAGGGGCAGGAGCCCCGGCAAGAAGCCGAGGAAGAAGGCGCGGCGTGCCGCGCGGTCCATGGGCACCCGGGGGCTGCGAGCGGCCTCGTCTTCGGCGCTGGGGGGCGGCAGGTTGGCGAGCATCACCACCACCACCAGCATGGGCAGCAGGAAGAGGCCACCCACCGCGAACGGCATCCAGAACTCCGACACGCCGTGCTCGACCACGAGCCAGCGGCCCACGCTCTTGACCGCGCCCGATGCGACGATGTAGCTGGCCGACAGCCCCGCCCCGAGGGGCTCCGAGACGCGGCGGCCTTCGAGGAAGCCGAAGACCAGGCCCCAGATCATGCCCAGGGGCAGACCGTTGAGGAACAGAAACGGGATGTTGTAGGGGGCCGGCACCAGCGCGAACAACAGCAGGGCGCCCCAGGCCGTGCCGATGCACGCCAAGATGGCGACGCTGCGCTTGCTCGGCGTCATCTCGGAGATCACCTTGATCCCGAGGAACTTCGAGGTGCAGTAGCCGAGCACCTGCGTGATGATGATGATGGTCTTGTAGGCGACCGGCCCGGCGAGCGGCAGCGCGAGGGGCGCGATGTCCTCGTAGGTGCCCGCGGTGAACGGCTTCCGAAAGGCGTACATGCTGAAATACGTCGAGAAGGCCGCGATCATCGCGTAGCCGATGAAGAGCGCGGGGTGAGCCCGCTCGAGCCAGCGCCGGAGGGGAGGGATCGTCAGCATGGGCGGCTCCCGGAGGTGGCCGAGACGGTCGCACGGCGGCCGCGGCCGCGCAACCACCCGCCGCCCGGTACACTGTCCCGCCCACCGGAGGTTCGATGAGCAACATCCCCAAGATCTTCGCCGCCATGGCCGACCGCTACCAGCCTGGCAAGGTCGACAAGACCGTCAGCTACTACTTCTCCGTCGGCGACCACAAGTACACGGCCCGCTGCCACCCGGACCGGGCAGAGGTGACCGAGGGGCGCCCGTCGGGATCCGCCGACTGCGTGCTGAAGTGCGACCCCAAGCTCTTCGAGAAGATGGTCCTCCAAGGCAAGAAGCCCGGCCCGCTCGACATCGCGCGCGGCAAGATCAAGACCAACAGCGTCGAGTGGCTTCAGCGGCTCCCCGAGCTCTTCCACCTCGGTCGCTGAGCGGCCTCCCCGAGGGCCCGCGCACCCTCGAGGGCCAGAAGCAGCAGGTAGGGGTCGACCCAGACCCGCAGCCGAAGCGACCCGAAGTAGAGGGCGGAGGTCACCACCAGCGCGGCGAGGTGCGCCGGGCCCACCAGGGCGCCCGGCTGCCTGCGCCGCACCACGGCGACCAGCCCGACGAGCGCGAGGGGGACCACGGCCCACCGCACGATCCGGTGGGTCGTCGTCACCGCGCGGAGCTGCCCTGGCACCGCCCAGGACGCTTCGGGCCACGGGTGGTCGCCCCACACCAGCAACAGCACCCGAACCACGGCCGTGCGGGCCTGCTCGGGCCACCCCGACGTCGCCACGCAGCGCCGGGCCATGCGGTCGAAGGGCGTGGGGTCGGACACGTCGCCCACCAGCCGAACCGGTCCCGGGCCCAGGACCGGGCGAATCGCGAGGGGGTGGTCGGCGGGCACCCGCGCGTGGCGCTCCCGAAGGGCGGGGGGCTCGAGCCACCACGACTGCTTGCCGCGCCGGCCCAGCTCGGCGTCGGCGCGGGCCTGTGCCGTCGGGTACAGCTCCACCCGGAGCGCGCTGCAGCGGCTGATCGCGCGGTTCAGCGGCCCGTTGCCCAGCAAGCCCCAGTGCCCGGTGTCCGCCCGGTACAGCCCCACCAGCAGCGCGGCGGCCAGGGCGCCGGGCGCGGCGAGACGCAGCCACACCGCGCCGCGCCGGCCGGCCACGAAGGGCGACGCGAGGGCAGCCGACAGCGCCACCTGGGGCCGCACGAGGAAGGCGAGGGCCAGCAGCACCCCGGCCCGCCGGCCGCTGGCCTTCCGGTCGGCCACGCGGGCCAGCGCGAGGGTGGCTGCGAGGGTCAGGGCGAGAAAGGGGGTCTCGCTCAGGAAGTAGCCGCTGTGAGACAGATGCGGCGGCCACACCAGCAGCAGCAGGCCGAGGACGGGCGCCATCCACCGGGCGCGGCCCACCTGCTCGGCCAGCAACCAGCCGAGCACCGGCACGGTCGCCCCCAGCAGCGCCCAACAGCCCGCCCCAGCGGTCGGACCGCCGAGGCCCCAGGCCCCCGCCAGCAGGGCGTGGGTGCCGGGGGGGTACAGCGTCGGCGCGTGGCCGACGAGGGGGTCTCCCGACCGCAGCAGCAGGCGCGCCCGGGCGACGTAGCCAGCCATGTCGCTGGCCACGGTGTCGATGGGCGGGTGGAGCCAGAGGGTCCACGCGAGCCGGCTCGCGACGCTCGCCAGCCCCAGCGACGTCAGGCCCACGAGGCGGCGGCGGCGGGGTCGCACCCCGGTCAGTCGGCGGCGGCGGCGGTGAGATCGCCCAGACGCACCCACGCCGCCTGATCGTCGCGCCGAACCAGCAGCGGGCCGCCGTCGGGGGCGTCGCCCACCAGGGCGTCGAGGCGCGCCGGGCCGAAGACGTGGTGATTCCACGACACGTACCAG
>JBDQIL010000078.1:0-9345 GCA_040264415.1 Myxococcota bacterium | reverse complement strand
CCCCACCCCCACCCCCACCGCGGCGCTGAGCGATCGCTGGCGCGTGATCCACCAGGCCCCCCCGAGGGCGAGGCCGTGGGCGAAGGTGCCGGGGTGTCCGCCGCCCGCCATGCCGGCGACGGC
Source organism: Myxococcota bacterium (assembly GCA_040264415.1). GTDB lineage: Bacteria > Myxococcota_A > UBA796 > UBA796 > UBA2385 > M30B51. Next base: position 9,222 of record JBDQIL010000078.1, on the reverse strand, counting down.
CAGCGCCACCGCCCACCCCTTGCGCGTCTCGATCGCCCAGATCAGCCACGGCAGCCAGCAGAAGGTGGTCGCGTGGGGGTGCAGCAGCCAGACCGAGGGGTACGGGCCGAGCATGGCGGCTGCGCCGGCCGCGAGCGCCGCCCAGGGGCCGAGGCCCAGCGCCCCTGCGAGCAGCGCGGTGCCGAGCCCCAGCCACAGCAGGGTCCAGGCCACCCCCGCGTCCTGCGCTGCGTCCTCCGGGAGCACCAGGCGCAGCGCGGTCACCGGGGAGGCGGGTCGGCTCTGGGCGTCGGCCAGGAGCGGCGCACCGCCGTAGAGGTCGGGGTTCCAGAGCGGGGCCTCGCCCCGTCGCAGGGCGCGCACCGTGCGGCGCTGCAGCGCCTTGAACTGCAAGCCGGGATCGGAGAGGTGGGGGTGCCGCACGCGCCCCCCCCGTCGGCCTGCTGAAACAGGTGGTGCACGCTCAGGTGGTCGTCGGCCGACACCACGCGGGGCCCGGGCAGCGCGCCCGGAAACCACAGCGCGGGCACCAGCAGCAGCAGAAGCAGCGGCCAGCGCCGCCCCATGCGGATCAGGCCTCCGGCGGCGGGGCGACCTGCAGCACCGGCGTGGCGCGGCCGGGCTCGGCAGACAGCGCCCGACGGGGCGCGGCGAACTGGTAGCCCTCGTCGAGCAGGGCCTGTCGCACCTCGCGGAAGAACGCGGTCTGCACCACCAGGAACTGCTCGCGTCGGGCCCAGCAGCAGAACTTGAGGTCGAGGCCGTCGGGCCCGAATGGCCCGAGAAAGGCGGTCGGCGCGGGCTCGTGCAGCACGTCGGTGCGGGCCTCGGCGCGCGCGATGAGCAGGTCGCGCACGGCGTCGAGGTCGGCCCACGGCGGGATGGTCAAGACCAGCTCGATGCGCCGAAGCGGGAAAGCCGACAGGTTGATGACCTCGGTCTTGATGAGCTGCTCGTTGGGCACCCGCACGAGCCGGTTGTCGAAGGTGCGCAGCTTCACGCTGAGCAGGTCGACGCTGAGCACCTCGCCAGAGGTGGTCCCCACCGACACGACGTCGCCCACCTTGACCGCCCGCTCTCCGAGCAGGAAGACGCCGCTGATGAGGTTCGACACCGAGGTCTGCGCGGCGAAGCCCAGCGCGATCGACGCCACCCCAGCGGCGCCGAAGAGCACGCCGAGGTTGAAGCCGAGCTGGTCGAGGGCCAGGGCCAGGCCCAGCGTGATGCACAGCCAATTGGTGGCCCGCCGGGCGAGATCAGCGAGCCCCAGGTTGCCACCGCGCAGCACCGCGCGGTGCGCGACGCGGCCGAGCAGCCAGCCGGACACGAGGCCCGCCAGCAGCCAGAGGGTGGCCTGCGCGAGCGACATGAGGCTGATGCTGCTCACCAGGCCCTCGAGCGACTCGACCAGGGTGAGGGACTCGGTCGTTGGGGGGGACTCCATCAGAACCAGAGGCTGCGGGTGAAGGAGTTGAAGGCCCGCACCACGCCGGGGGCGGCGCCGGCGTTGCGGGCCTCGGCGATGCGCGTCGCGGGGCCGGCGGCTTCGGGCGCGGCGCTGCCCAGCACGGTGCGGGCCAGCTCGTCTGCGTCGCGGTGGAGCGTGACGGTGGGGGTCCAGAGGCGGCCGTCGTCGGCCCGAAAGAGCGTGAGCTGCGGGATGGGGACCCGGAGCCGCTTGATCTCGAGCATGTCGCTGCCAGAGTTGACCATGCGGATGGGCGTGATGGCCCGCGCGGGGTGGTGCTCGATCCGCCCGGGGTCGAGGCAGAGCGTGGTTCGGCTGGCGTAGCCGAACTCCCCCTCGCGGGTGGAGGGTCCGAACCAGGTGTCCTGCGGACGCCAGGTGGCCACGTCGAGGATCGCGCGGGCCGGCTCACCCACGGAGACCCGGCACCACAGCGGCGTGGTGAGGTACGCCACGGCTGCCTCGCCCGGGAGGACGCACAGCGGGTCTTCGGGGGTGGCGATGATCGGGCGATCGGCCAGCGCCGCCTCGACCCGCAGGGGGTCTGCGGTCTCGGCGAAGGTGAAGCGCTGCTCCTCCACCTCGTCGAGGGGGTCGGTGCGCAGCTCACCCAGATGGACGCCCTGCCGGGCTTCGAAGGGGCCGTCTGCGCGCCGCATCCAGGTGCGCCACTCCCACGGGCGCCGCTCGAGCTCGAGCCGCAGCGGCCCGATGTCGAGGCGGATGGCCTGGTTCAGGGCCACGGCGTGGCTGCCCCACACCGACCGCGCCTGGGACTCGTCGGTCATCGGTCGCTCCGGCCGCGCAGCGCCTCGAGCGTGCGCGCGTCGAGGTGCAGGTCGAGCTGGGGGAAGGCGATGACGATGCCGTGCTCCTTGAAGGCGTCCCAGGTGGCCTCGCGGAGGGCGTCGCGCCCGCGCTCGACCATCCAGGGGTCGGCGACCCAATAGCAGACATCCCACAGGACGGCGCTGTCGGCGAAGTCGCGTAGCACGACCTCGGGCGCGCGCTCCGGGATGCGCAGGGGCTGGCGGCCGGCGACCTCGAGGAGCACCCGCCGCACCTGCTTGAGGTCGCTGTCGTAGTGCACGCCCACCCGGATGCTGAGGCGGTAGGGGTTGTGGCCGACCGAGTAGTTGGTCACCGAGTCCTGCGAGAGCAGCGAGTTGGGCACGATGATGCCCTCGCCGTCTCTCGTGCGCACGATGGTGTTTCGAACGCTCATCTCCACCACGCGCACCATGCGCCCGTCGAGGTGCAGCACGTCGCCGGGCCGGATGGTCCGCTCGACCAGCAGGATGACGCCCGAGACGAAGTTCTGCGCGATGCTCTGCATGGCCAGGCCGAAGCCCACCGCGAAGACCGCGCCGGCCGCGAGCAGGCTGGACAGGTCGATCCCGGCGGTCTGCAGCGCCGTCATCATGGCGACGCTCAGCACCAGGTAGTGCAGCAACCGCTGCACCATCGTGACCGTGGCCTCGTCGGTGACGTCGCGCCGGTGGAAGGCCGCCGCCGTGGCCCGCTGTAGCACCCGGCTCAGCTGCCAGGCGAGCACCATCACCACCAGCACGGTGAGCAGGGTCAGCAGGCTGATCGAGGTCTGGCCGAGCTCGAAGAGCGGCCGGTTGAGCATGCCGTGCAGGGGCTCGAGCGGGGTGTGCTCGAGCCAGGTCGCGTCGTCGTCCGGGATCGACGGTGGCGCGGGGGCGGGCGGGGTCAACGGTGTGGGATCGGGCACGGTGGGTCAGCCGCCCGTCGGGAAGGTCAAGACCTGCCGGTAGATGTGGGTCTGGCCGAGCTGCCCCTGCAGCCACACGGGGTCGTCGCTGGGGTCATCGCCATCGACCGGCGAGCTGTAGTTGTAGACCGCGTAGCTGTCTGCAGAGAGGGGCAGGACCGAGGCGAAGCAGGTGTCGCCCCGCCCCGCCAGGTCGAGCACGAAGGACACGGCGCGGGTGTCGGGGTCGACCTCCCACAGGCTGCAGCGCTTGCGCTCGTTCCAGTAGGCGGCCTGGTAGGCCAGCGCCTGGTCGGCGTGGGAGCGATCGTCCATGCCCAGGTCGTAGTGGCCGTCGTCGGTGAGGTTGCGGCGGCCGATGAGCCAGATGCGCCCACCGTGAGCGAAGACCAGCGGCGAGTCGTACTTCTTCGGGTCGTGGCTGCAGGTCCAGTCGCCAAGGGTGTCGGGCTCGGCGGTGCACACCTTCGACCCGAAGCCGTCGGCGTCGCCGGCCTCGTTGCGCATCACGGCGACCATGCGGCCGTCGTCGGTGAGGGCGAGGTCGGTCTCGGAGCCGCCGCCGACGTGGACCACGTCGGAGCCGCCGACGAACGATGCGCCGTCGGTGCCGTCGGTGCCGTCGGTGGTCGTGAGCCACCGCACCGCGAGCTGGGGGAGCTGGTCGGGGTCGGCCGTGTCGCCGCTCGGGTCGTAGACGTCGGCGCCGCCGTTGTAGCCGATGATCATGGGGCGACCGTCGAGCCAGCGGGTGCGCCACGGGATGAAGTCGCCGTCGAAGGCGGGCACCGCCGCCGCCCAGCGTCCGTCGACCCCGCGCACGGCCACCTTCGCCCCGGCCGGCTCGAAGTCGATGCTGCTGGTGCCCAACACGGCGTAGTAGAGCAGCAGTCGGTCGCCCAGCGCCAAGAAGCGGGGCTCGCGCAGGTCGGTGCCCTCGTGCAGGGTCAGCTCGTGGGTCCAGGTCTGCTCGTCGGTGGACCGCAGCACGTGCAGCTCGGTCTCGGCGCTGGCGAAGTGGCTCGGGGCGGTGCGGAAGGCCAGGTAGACGTGGCCGTCGTGCTCGATGATGTCGAGGTTGTTGTTGGAGTCCATCACCGCGACCGGGAGGTCGGGCGCGGGCACCACCTGTACGGGCTCGGATGCGGTGGGGGTGCCCCTCGCAGGGGTGGGGCCAGTGGTCTCCGCGGGGGCGCCGCAGGCCACAGCGAGGGACAGCAGGGTGGTGCGCATGACCGGCATCCTATCGCGGCCCTCGGCGGCTGCGGGTCAGGGCGGGGCGAGCTGCAGGGGCGCGCCGCTGCTCACGTGGGCGCGGACGTCCAGCAACTCCCCCCACGGCGTCTCTTGGGCCCGCCCAGCGACCTCGCTGTGCACGTCGAGCGAGAGGTGCCAGGCCGACGGGTCGTCCATGCCGTCGGTGAGCTCGGCCAGGGCGCTGGCGGGCACGTCGAACCAGCCCTCTTCTTCGGGGGCGCAGAGCAGCCATCGGTCGGGCTGCGCGCGCGAGGGGTCTTGCGCGAAGAGCTTGATCATCACGTCGGGGGAGACGGCCGCGCCGTCCACCGTGGGATCGGGCCCCTCGAACGACCACCGCACCGCCAGGTCTTCGCGGGCCGACGCGGTGGGGAAGCCATCGAGCGGGTCGTGCAGCGGGGCGTCGATGTGCAGGCGCGGCCCCACGGCGATGAGGTCGGGCATCTCGAAGGCGTGCACGCCGTCGGGGTCGGCGGACGGGGCCACCTCGAGGGCGAAGGTCGCGGCGAAGGGGAAGGCGTCGGCGTCGCAGTCGGCGAGCTCGTAGCGCACGCCGCCGTCGTCGAGGTCGACGCCGCCGAGGGTGAGCCGCCGCAGGCCGTCGGTGATGTGGATGGCGTCGGGGCCGAGCACCTCGCCCTGCACCTGCCAGTCGTCGTCGGCGTCGCCGGGAGCGACCGGGTCGTCGCCCTGGGGATCGCCACCGGGATCACCGCCGGGCTCGCCAGGGTCGCCCTGCTGGGGAGGGGGCTCGAGCAGGGTGACGGCGCAGGTGCCCGGCACCTCCGGCACGGTCACGCCGGCTTGGGGCGCGCCGTCGCTCCCGCCTCCGCTGCCGCCATCAGGCGCCACGACCAGGGGGAGGAAGGCCACCTGCACCTGACAGCGGGTCTGGTCGGCGCCCCAGTTGTTGTCTTGCCAGGCCACGTCCACCACGAGATCGACCGGGACGTCGGGTGCGACGTTCTGGCCAGGGGTGGTGGCCATGCTGTAGTCGGGCCCTTGGCAGGCCACGACGAGGGCGAGGCTGGGGAGCGCGCGCTTCATGTCACGAAGTGTATCAGGCCGGTGGGCGCGGCCCACAGGGAAACCTCAACCCGCGCGCTCGGCGGCGACCTCGCGGTAGAGGTCGGCCCAGGCTTGGGCCGAGGCGCCCCACGACCAGTCGGCGGCCATGCCGGCGGACTGCACCCGCTCGAAGCCGCGGGGATCGCCGCGCAGCAGGCGCCCGGCGCGCTCGACCGCTTCGGCGAGCGCCACCGACGAGACCGACTCCATCAGGAAGCCGGTGCCCTCTCCGCGGGCCAACGCGTCGTCGCCGGGATCGCGCACGGTGTCGACGAGTCCGCCCACCGCGCTGGCGATGGGCACCGCGCCGTAGCGCATGGCGTACATCTGCACGAGGCCGCAGGGCTCGAAGCGGCTGGGGATGAGCACGGCGTCGCAGGCGCCGTAGATGCGGCGTGCCAGGTCGAGGTCGAAGTCGAGGCGGACGCCGAGCCGGTGGTGGTGTTGCTGAGCCAGCTGGGAGAACTGCGCCTCGAGCGCCTTGTCTCCGGAGCCCAGCACCACGAGGCGGGCGCGCAGGCTGCCCAGGCGGGGCACCAGGTCGGCGACGAGCTCGGGCCCCTTCTGGCCCGCCAGGCGCGAGACCATGCCCAGCAGCAGCGTGCCCGGCTCGTCGGGCAGCCCGAACTCGCTCAGCAGCGCGCGTCGGCCGGTGGCCCGGCCCGCGCGGTCGGCGGCGGAGAAGGGCGCCGGCAGGGCCGAGTCGGTGGCGGGATCCCAAGCCTGGGCGTCGATGCCGTTGAGCACGCCCGTCACGCCGCGGTGGCGCAGCAGCGCGTCGAGGCCGCAGCCGAATTCTGCCGTGGTGATCTCGTGGGCGTAGTGGGGGCTCACCGTGGTCACGCGGTCGGCGGCGGAGATGGCGCCGGCCAGCAGGTTGAGGTGGCCGTCGCGCAGGTAGCCGTCGGGGGCGGGGCGTCCGCCCACGTCGCCCGCCGCGAAGGCGCCCTGGTAGGCGAGGTTGTGGATGGTGAGCACCGTGGCGGGGCGGTCGGCGCGGCCCTCGAGCAGCCCCGGAAGCAGCGCCGCCTGCCAGTCGTGGGCGTGCACCACATCAGGCGCGCCCCCCATGAGGCGCGCGGCGTGCTCGAGCACGGCCTCGCAGAAGCCGCCGAAGCGGTGCAGGTTGTCGGAGAAGCTGCCGGCGCCGGTGTCGGTGTAGGCTTGGCTGCTGGCGGGCCCGTAGATGCCCGCCCGATCGAAGAGGTGCGGCGCGTCGAGGAAGAAGGTGGTGGGGTGGTCGCCGCCCTGCAGCTGCAGGAAGCGGGCGGGCCGCCCCTGCACCGTGAAGTCGGGGCCCGCGGGCGCGAGGCTGCAGCCCCGGCGCCGCACCTGCTCCGCCGCCGAGCGGTAGAGCGGGGTGAAGACGGCGACGTCGAGGTCGCTCGAGTCGGCGAAGGCGCGGGGCAGATCGCCCGCGACGTCACCGAGGCCGCCGGTCTTCGACCAGGGGGCGACCTCGGAGCTGGCGAAGGCGATGCGCAGGCGCGGCATGGGGAGTCAGTCCTCTTTGATGGGGGGCAGCGTGGCCGGGGCGCCACGCTGGTAGCGGGGGCCGGCCGAGACGTAGCTGTGGCGGTCGGTCTCGGCGATGGTCCACGCACCTTCGGTGGCTTCCATGCGGTCGCGGGTGTGGGGGTCGGTGCGCAGCAGCGCGCCGATATCGTGGGCGAAGCGGATCGGCCCCTTCGCCGGCACCACGGTGCCCTTGGGCAGGATCACGCGGCCCTCGTCGCTGACGAAGGGGAAGCGGCGGCGGTCCTCGTCGGGGTCGAAGCCCACCCGGGCGCCGGGCTCGATGGTGCAGTTCTTGTCGAGCACGGCGTTCTGGACCATGGCGTGCTCGCCGATGTCGCAGCCGCTCAGCAGCACGCTCTCGCGCACCGTGGCGCCGTTGTGCACGAAGCAGTCGTAGCCGAGGACGGCCTCGATGAGCCGCGCGCTCTGCACGATGGAGCCCTCGCAGACCAGGCTGTCCACCACATCGACCGCCTGCCCGCCGCGGTGCCGAACGAAGCGGGCCGGGGGATAGTCGCGCTGCGCGGTGCGGATGCGCCACCGCCGATTGTAGAGGTTCACGGTCGGGAGTGGGCTTCGAAGCTCCATGTTCGCGCGGAAGTAGCTGTCGATGGTGCCCACGTCACGCCAATAGGGCCGCGCGCCCTCGGGCTCGCCCACCACCGTGTTCTCACCGAAGTCGTAGGTGTAGATGCGGCGGCCCTCGGCCAGCATTCGGGGGATGACATCCTTGCCGAAGTCGTGGCTGCTGTCGGGGTCGGCGGCGTCGTCGATCAGGGCGCGCTGCAGCAGGCCGCTCTTGAACAGGTAGTTGCCCATGCTGACCAGGCAGTGGTCGGGCCGGCCCGGCATCGGGGCCGGATCGGAGGGCTTCTCCTGAAATCCGATCACCCGGCCGGTCTCATCGACCTGGATGATGCCGAAGCCGCTGGCCTCGTCGCGGGGGACCGGCCAGGCCGCGACGGTGAGGTCGGCGTCGAGATCGACGTGGGCCTGCTCCATCTGGTCGACGGCGAACTTGTAGATGTGGTCGCCGCCGAAGACCGCGATGTGCTCGGCCCGGCTGTCTCGGATGAGGTTGAGGTTCTGGAAGATCGCGTCGGCGGTGCCGCGGTACCAGTGCTCGCCGGTGCGCATCTGGGCCGGCACGATCTCGATGAACTCGCCCATGCCCGACAGGTGCCAGTTGCGGCTGATGTGCTTGATCAGGCTGGACGCCATGTACTGCGTCAGCACGTAGATGCTTCGGTGCCCCGAGTTGATGAAGTTGCTGAGCACGAAGTCGATGATTCGGTAGCGCCCGCCGAAGGGGACCGAGGGCTTGGCCCGGTGGCAGGTGAGCGGGACGAGGCGCGAGCCCTTGCCGCCGGCCATGATCATCACGAGGGTCGAGGTGCGCACGGTGCCTCCGCCAGAGGGTCGGGTGAGTCGTAACCCTGGCATATGGCGGTGCGAAAGTGGGGCTGCGGCCGGCGGCGCTCAGCCCGCCGCCTCGATGCCGCACCGGACGGCGACGGTGACCACGGTGGTGGCTCCGGCGTGCAGCTCGACGTCGGTGAGGTGTCCGGTGCAGCGCTGCGCGGGGCGCCCGGTGTCGCCGGCCGCTGGCCAGGCTGCCGCGACCCAGACCTCCCAGGTGCCCGCCGGCGCAGCCAGGCTCGCCGCCCCTCCGGGCCGCAGCGTGGCTTCGGCGACGCGATCCTGGATGCCGCGGCTCACCCAGATGTCGAGGGGGGGCTGCAGGTGGTGGGGCACCGCGACGCCCGCCGGGTTGGTGACCTGCGCCTGAACTTGAACCACGGCGCCGGTCGGTTCGGGAGAGCGGGTGCCCGGCCCAGCGGGCCCTCCGCAGCCCGCGAGGGCCATCCAGAGCGCAGTCCGCATCGTCCACCTCCTCGTCCGAGTCCGTCTTCGTGATCGGACGGTACCCACCCTTCGGACGGGTCGCTGCGAACTGTCAGGGATTTGTGAGGCGCTCGACGAAGACCCCCCCCTCCAGCCGATAGCTCGTGGTCTGGTCGTGGTGCACGTTCTCCTCTCCATCGTCGCCCGACTCGCCGGCGCGCGACCGCACCCGGGCGGATCGCGTGGCGGGCTCGAAGACGATCGTGGTGTCCCACCAGATGGGGGCGTCGCCCCCGGAGCCTCGGTGGGCGACGCCCCCATCTGGTGG